>JAHDHV010000094.1 GCA_020631155.1 Bacteroidota bacterium
AAATCTGATTTCTAACTTCCAAAAAGCCAAAAGTCTAAATAGCCAAAGCAATGATTCAAAAAATAAAGGAATTAACAGATAAATACCATCAGGAAACAGTTGACATTCGCCGACATATTCACGCCAATCCAGAACTATCATTCAATGAATATGAAACATCAAAATTTGTGCAGCAAAAGTTAACAGAAATGGGTATTCCCTTTCAAAATGGCGTTGCAGATACGGGAGTTGTTGGTTTGATAGAAGGTAAAAATCCGACTAAAAAGGTGGTTGCGCTACGTGCTGATATGGATGCCCTGCCCATTACAGAGGCCAATGATGTGCCGTATAAATCTAAAAATGAGGGAGTTATGCACGCCTGCGGGCACGATGCTCATACCTCTAGCCTACTCGGAGCGAGCCGTATTCTTAATGAACTCAAAGGCGACTTTGAAGGCACTATCAAATTGATTTTCCAACCCGCCGAAGAACGACATCCCGGTGGTGCTTCTATTATGATTAAAGAAGGTGTGCTGGAAAATCCCAAACCAAATAGCATTATTGGTCAACATGTACATCCGCTTATTCCTGTTGGAACGGTCGGCTTTTGCCCCGGTTTGTCTATGGCTTCTACCGATGAAATAGAAATTTCTATTAAAGGAAAAGGTGGTCATGGTGCATTACCTCAAAACTGCATTGATCCTGTACTGATTGCAGCGCAAGTTGTGGTAGCGTTGCAACAAGTACCTAGCCGTTTTATTAATCCAATTGTGCCTTCGGTCTTGACTTTTGGCAGTATTGAATCTATTGGAGGCACTTATAATGTGATTCCCAATGAGGTGCGAATTTATGGCACATTTAGAATGATGAACGAGGAGTGGCGATTTAAAGCTCATGAACACATCCGACAGATTGTAACGCATACCGCACAAGCCTATGGCGGCGAAGGGCATACCAAAATCAAAGTGGGCTACCCCTTCTTGATTAATGATGAGGAGCTGACTTTGCGTTGCCGAACCGCAGCCGAGGAATATTTGGGTAAAAAAAATGTTTTGGATATTCCGATGCGAATGACTGCTGAGGATTTCGCTTATTTTTCGCAAAATGCAACAGGTTGTTTCTACCGTTTAGGTGTGGCCAATGAAGCAAGAGGTATTACCTCACAAGTGCATACCCCAACTTTTGATATTGATGAAGCATCGCTAAAAGTAGGTGTTGGCTTGATGGCATGGTTGACGGTGAAGGAGTTGGATATTTAGCTTTTTAGCTTTTTGGATATTTTATGACGACTAAAGCCTTCGTTACAGAAATAATTTCAAAAGGAAATGAGTGTGTCAGAAAAAGAGGGATTTCGTATAACAATTATTGCCCTTAATCTTAAAAGGTGTTGCTTTACCTACGTTTTTTTCTTTTTTACTTGACAAAAAAAGAAACAAAAAAGTGATGTTTCATTTTTGGGAAAAGTGAATGTCTATTTAAACAGTATTTTGCCATTCCCTAAATTCTTGACACACTCAAAGGAAATGGGATACATCTAATTTTAAAAAAATATATCATTATCAAAGTAAACATTTCAAAGGTATTTACAAAGTGCTATAAAAAATGTATCTTTGCGAAAGTTGGAAAATAATTGATTGTTTAGTTAGAAAGGCAATTCAAATAATAATCTTGAAAATGGTAAATTACTTGAATGTTGGCTTGGCTGAGGGATTTTAGTGGAAATGAGGCAAAGCCAAATGCTAGTAGCGACAAGGCATGCCTTGTCGCTACACCGAGGTTTAGAGCGAACAGCGTTTTGGCAAAGGCGAATTGTAGCGGAAAGCCCGACCCCGATGATGGAGCATTAGGAGCGCAGCGACTTTTGCGAAATAGAGGGGGCAGCCCATTATGAGATATAAGATTAGAAATGTGAGATAGGAAAATTATATTTGAACTTTAAACAAGTTTATGTTAAGCATAACCAGCAAAATAAAAATTCTAATCTCTAATTGCTGATTTCTAACCTCTAAAAAAAAGACATTAAAATATTATGTTTGATAATTTACAGGAACGCTTAGACAGTGCATTTAAAACACTGAAAGGGCAAGGCAGTATTACAGAAATCAATGTGGCATCTACGCTCAAAGAGATTCGGCGCGCGCTGGTGGATGCGGATGTAAACTATAAAATTGCTAAGAACTTCACCAATAAGGTGAAGGAAAAAGCAATGGGAGAAAAGGTATTGACTTCTGTTTCACCAGGGCAGTTGATGACCAAAATCATGCATGATGAGTTGACTACTCTAATGGGTGGCAAGGCAGCCGACTTTAATTTGGCAGGCAAGCCAGCAGTGGTTTTGGTGTCGGGCTTACAAGGTTCTGGTAAAACAACTTTCTCTGCTAAACTCGCCAATTTTCTACGAACAAAACGCAGCAAACGCCCTTTGTTGGTAGCTGGTGACGTATACCGCCCTGCTGCTGTAGACCAGTTAAAAGTATTAGGGGAAGCGATAAAAGTACCTGTTTATTCGGAAGAAGGCAATTTTAACCCTGTAGAAATTGCAGAAAATGGTATTGCTCATGCGAAAAGCAATGGCTATAATGTAGTGATTATAGATACCGCAGGTCGCTTGGCTGTTGATGAGCATATGATGAATGAAATCGCTTCTATCAAGGAGCATACAAACCCTGATGAAACGCTTTTCGTGGTGGATTCTATGACAGGACAGGATGCGGTGAATACGGCTAAGGCCTTCAACGAGCGGCTAGATTATGATGGTGTTGTACTGACGAAATTGGATGGTGATACTAGAGGTGGTGCTGCTTTGAGTGTGAAATATGTGGTGAATAAACCAATTAAATTCATCAGTTATGGGGAAAAAATGGAAACCTTCGACATCTTCTACCCTGAAAGAATGGCAAGCCGTATCTTAGGCATGGGGGATGTGATTTCGTTTGTGGAGCGAGCGCAGGCGCAATTTGATGAGAAAGAAGCAGCGAAATTGGAAAAGAAAATTCGCAAAAATCAGTTGGATTTTAATGATTTTCTTTCCCAGCTTAAACAAATTCGCAAAATGGGTAGCATCAAAGATTTATTGGGTATGATACCGGGAATGGGTAAGGCTTTGAAAGATGTGGATATAGATGATGCGTCCTTCAGAAAAATTGAGGCAATGGTTCTATCTATGACTCCTAAAGAGCGTGCTAATCCTCAATTGTTAGATGCTAGACGGCGTAAACGTATTGCAGCAGGTAGTGGCAACTCAATCCAAGAGGTTAATAATTTTATTAAACAGTTTATGAGAATGAGAAAGCAAATGAAAACAATGGCAAAATTAGCCGCCGCAGGTAGAGGTTTTAAAGGTTTACCCGGACGAAAGTAATCTTTTTCAAGAAAAAAAATATTTATATACAACCAAAAGTCACTCTCAAATAGAGTGGCTTTTGTTTTTTTGGTAAAAGAAAAAATTATTTATACCGCTGCTCACACAACTGTCATTTTCCCGAAACATTACCTTATTTCCTATTGTTGATTTAATGACAATTTAGTAATAATCAGACAAACAACTACCAATTATAGATATGGCTCGCTATACTTCCATCAAATACGACATCGCTTTTAAAAGGGTATTTACCAAACCGCATATTCTTAAAGCTTTCCTAAATACAGTACTAAAAGAAATCATCCCGTATCCTATTGTTGAAATTGAATTTCAACCTACTGACTTTATCGCAAAAGGAGAAAATCGACATGTCATTACAGGGGTCAAGCATACCGTTATTGATCTTTTTTGTATTGATGAAAAAGGTAGACGAATCTTAGTAGAATTACAAAAAGGCTCTAGTTTAACTGCCATTCCTAGATTTGTAGATTATCAATGCCGTAATTATTCTAGTCAATTTCAAACAGGTGACAAATACGATCAGGTTGCGCCCTGTTATAGTATTTGTTGGTTTTTTGAAATTAATCCTAAACATAATGCATTGCTAGAACAAATTACTTTTTGCTCTAGCGAAAAAGATTCTCAATGGTTACTTGACTGGCAAATTATAGCACTATATCCGAAAAACTTGAATTGGGAAAGGCTGGAAAAAGCAGGTACACAAGCTCAATTAGAAGAATGGCTATTACTGGATGTAGTCACTGATTTGGAAAGAGCTAAAAAACTCAAAAACTTGATTCAAGATACTTCCGTATCAGAAGCTTTTGAACAATTAGATTTATCTGCCTATACAGAACAGCAACTCCGCGCTATGGAGTTTGAGATAATTAGTCAAGATTATCAACAACAACTAGAAGAACGCGATCAAAAGTTGATGGAGAAAGCAGAAAAGGAAAAAGCAAAGGCTCTGGCTGAAAAAGAGGCAGAAAACGCTAAAGCCTTGGCTGAGAAAGAAGCAGAAAACGCTAAAGCATTAGCCGAGAAAGAAGCAGAAAACGCTAAAGCCTTGGCTGAGAAAGAGCTAGAAATGAAGCGTACTTTAGCCCAAAGCTTATTAGGTATATTGGATATAACTACTATTAGCAAAAAAACAGGATTGAGTATTGAGGAAATCAAAAGCCTAAAATAATAAAATACCTTTTCTAGCTCTAAATCGCTACTGCTTAGTCATTGTCAAAGTACAAGTGATCAAATTGCCGTCTTCTTGCTCAACTTTATACTCAATGGTTAAGGTATTTCCACTTAAACGACCTGTATTGGTACTTTTAAAAATTACACCTGCATCATCTGTCTGATAAGGAATAATCATACTGGTAGAGGCAATAATAGAAGCACTTATTTCCGTACCAGGTCCACCAACAGCATGAAAATTCTTTAAAATAATTTTACTAATGTCATCAGGGTCTTCAACAATTTCGAGATCATAGTCCTCAGGTGTTGGACATGCACTATTGCCATTATTATAATTCCCCAAAAATTTATCGCGCATAGGCACACAGTCATCCCCCTCATAATATGGCAAACAACTACACTCCCCCTCTATACACACCCCTGTTGCTGGGCAACTGACATTAAAACAAAGGTCTTGTTCTTCGCAATTTACCCCTGTCCAACCGCCCTCACAATCGCAAATAGGTACTCCTTCCGCACCAATAATGCAAGTCCCGTTTGTACCACAATCTACCTCTGAACAGGACGGTGTTTCGCAAGTTACTCCCTTCCAACCATCAAAGCAACTGCAAATGGGGTTGCCCATTGTATCTATTGCACATCGGCCATTGATACATTCTATTGTATCACATGGGCTGCCTGACTCGCAACTGCTGATAAAGGTGATTAAGACAATAAATAGTAAGAAAGTAATGCTTATTAAGTGTGTTGGTGTTGATTGTTGTTTCATAAATTTTCTTAGTTTAAACGGCAAGCTGCTATTTAGTTGTTAGAGATTAGAAGTTAGATTTTACTCATGAATTGATTGTCTTAAATCTTATATCTAAGGTCTCAAGCAAATTTTGATTTCCATTCTTCCAATCCTCCTAGCAAATTACGGACTTTTTTAAAGCCATGTTGTTCTAACATTTGTTTAGCCGCTTCACTTCTACGCCCTGAACGACAATGTACCACAATTTCCTCCTCTTTATAATCTTCCAAATCATCTATTGAGGTCATCATTAATCCCAAAGGAATATTTTCTGCACCAATATTAAATTCATCGTACTCATGGATTTCACGTACATCAATCACAAATAAATCCTCCTCATTATCCAAGCGTTTTTTAAGCTCCACAACGGTGATGTCTTTCATGTGTTTTTTTTTAGATTTCAGAAATTAGCTATTAGTGATTCTAAAAATCACAAACTATTTACCGCACAAAGGTACTATTTTTTTAATACACCTAAAACAATTGCTTTTTGGCTATTTGGACTTTTCAAAAGGGTACACAAAAGTCATCTTTTTTTTTTCTTAGAGCGGATTCATGAATCCGCTTTACGAAAAAGAAGCGCAGGCAGGTCAAAAATCGGTAGCAAAGCGCAGGCCTGAAGCGCAAGAACGATATTTTTGACAAGCGTTTTTGCTTACTTTTTGGGCGACTGCAAAAAGTAAGTCGCCGAAGGCAATCATGGAATTACAGACCCTATTTTCGGCGAGGGATTCAGCAATATTTAAACATATTTACCCCTAAACAAAGCAAGTTAACACCCAAAAAAACTACTTGGTTAATTTGTGTACCCTTTTAAATTGGACTTTTAGATTTTTGGAAGTTAGAAATTAGAGAACAGTTTTTTGTTTTTTTAAAAAAAATACATTTATTAAATTCGTAATTCGTAATTAAATCTAGTGTTTTACAAACTTCCTAACGCCTAACTCATTTCGTTGATTATCAAAGACTTTCAATAGATAAACACCTGAAGATAACTGACTAACATCTAAAACAGTACGTGTATGCATGTTTTTTTCCATAATCAAACGACCTGAAAAATCGTGGACTTGTAGCCATTGTGTTGGGCTATTGTTATTTTGCAAATGAATATGTAATTGATTATTAGCAGGATTCGGATAAACCGCCAAATGCTCGGATACATTCGTTACTTCCTCCACACTAACAGGGTCTACTTCGGCATCAAATACAGGGTGCATCATGAGCGCGCCTTGCTCTGTTAGGCTGGTTTTGAGCCAAGTGCCAGAGGTATTGTAAAAAATATTGTTGCGTGCATCACTATTGCTGTCAAAGCCGATATTGAGTTCCTCTGCCCCTTCTTGTCGGATACCAATGTAAATCGTTGCATCTTGATTGAGGGTAACAGGCTCTTCCAAAAAGTAACGAGCAAATACATCTCGCCCATCAAAATAAGTCGGTGAGTTAGTGCCTGTATTAGTTGCTATCTCTATAGCATTATTGGTAAATTCTTCAATATCTGACCAAACTACCAAGCTAAATTGGTTGTTGCTAACATCACTATTCATCGGTATAAAGCTAATATCTATAGCCGTTAATTGTGTGCCCCCTTCGGGAACAATGATGTCGAATTTATACGCTAATTGTGATTCAAAACCAAACAAACCATAGGCTTTTTCGGCTGTACCATCATCATAGGAGTAATAATCGGCAAAATAATGCTTGCGCTTGATCACATTATTACTCGTCACATTATCATTAGCACTAGACAGGGCAATACTAGATTCTAAAGTAATTTGCGATACATTTCTTTCTTTTTCCAATAAATCAATAGCAAATGGAATTTCTTCATTATCAGGTGTTTGATTTAAGTTATACGACCTATTTTCAAGGCTTTCAGGCGCAATATTTTTATTACCAGGCCCAATAGAATTGAAAATAACTTCATCTGTACAAATATTGGTAATGCTGTAAGTTCCTGTAAAGCCTCTATCTTCAATGGACAAATTACGGAAAGCTAAGGATTGTTCCGTATTTAGCACCGCCGTATAAAAATCAGCCTGCTGCATACTTTGATAAAGATGTGTCCAAGGCATAGACTGATAGGTTTGTAAAAGAGAAGGCAATGGATTTACAACTGTAATATCATCTTTCTCCCCAAACAAGGATTGATCGTCTAGCCGAATGTAGTCCAAATGCCAGTGATCATTATTGCCTGAAGCAGTTGCTGTATTACGGAAACGGAATTGAAAGCCATTATAAAACAGTGCCTCATCCCCAATGTCTAGGTTAACCTCTTCAAAAGGAATGGCAAACCCCAAACTTCCATCTGGATTTTCTACCCATGAGCTATTATTTGGCCCAGCAGTTCGCCACATTTCTCGCCAAATTGTATCTTCATAAATGATAGGTTTATTTTGATAAAAAGTATCTATCGTAATTACCAAATTATTGAGTGTATCTACATAAATTGTGTCTTCATTTTCCGTAAAAACAATAAAACTAGGATTGTCGAAAGGAATGATATTATCGTGGGTAATGTCTATAGTTGAAGTGTCATTTTGCAGCACATCTAAATATTCGAGTTGTAAAATATCAATCTGTGTACTGTCAACAAAAGAAGTATCTATCTCCTCTGGAACACGGAACTCCAAAATCAGTTCATCTTCTTCATTTGGAAAATCGCCAAAGCCTTGTGGCTGATAGAAAAAATTAAAAAACAAGCTATCTGTTAGTTGCGAATTTGCTTCCATAGCATCTGCTATGCAAAAAGGCTGCGAAGTCAAGGTATCAGCAGGGCCATTCAACAAGCCATTGCCCGGAATATGTGGATCGCCCTGAGCATTTAAGCCATCCAAAGTTGCCACTCCAAAGCTCGGCGGATCGTAGCCATAATTTCGATTGATATAAGCATGTTGATCTTCCCAAACATTCGGATCAGGTTGATATAGAGAAGTAGAAAAATCCTCTACAAAAGTTTCCTCAATGGTTAAATAAGGTTCTTTTTCCAGATCAAAAATATAGTAAGAAAAACAAGGTAAGCCTTCGCTAACGCTTGTTTTTTCTACGTAATAAGTACCTGTATCTAAGGAGTCTGTAGTAATCAAACCCACCAAACGCTTCGCCAATGTTCCCGTTCTATCAAAAACTTCGGTAATGCTAAGGGATGGTCCCGAACTTTTGTTAACGCTAATGGTTGCTTGAGTAGAGCAAAACTCTTTGGTAAAACTATACTCACTTTGATCAACTGCCTCGGCATCGGCATTATTCAAAGCTACATTGACGTTGGCAGTTCGTCCAAACTCATCGCTAAGTGTTATGAAATAGGCTCCTGCTGTTAAATTGTCTAACTGATATTGATTATTGCCTATTGCTGTTAATTCTTCTATCAAAAGCCCATTCACTGTAAGCACATTTTCACTACCTGTTATCATAATAGAATCAGGTTCGCCTTGCTCAATTGTCAGTAAAATACTACCATCACTTTCAAGGCAACTAGGAAAGGTTAATACCTCTAAATTAATTTTTGGCAACAATACCTCACAGGAATTGTCCGCTTTTTGGGTGCCACTTTTTTCTAGTGTACTTTGTTGGGCTTGCAAAATAGGATTATACGGCAATGGGCGCAAAGCCTCTTGTCCTAACAAGTCCTTGATTTGGAGTGTAAAAATAAAGGTAAGTAGAAATATGGAAAATAGCTTTCTCATTTTATGTTGTGTGTTGATGGCTGTCAAAATATTTTGTCCAAAAGTTTTATGCGTGTGCAAAGTTATAAAGTTCCCATAAAGTGCCTAAAATTTGTTCAACTAATGTGCCAATTTGAAGCAGGAAAAATCGCCTAGTAAGATAAGAGATGGGAGACTTGAAATATAAGGCTACTAATTTTTTGGTAAATGATTTTATTATCTTAAATCCTCTATCTTAAATCTCATACTTTACATTTTTTCACAGGCATAAAAAAAAGCAGTGTGCCACACCGCTTTCTAAGATTTAAGAACTATATTATGGGTTGTTTATTGTGTAAAATGGGTATTTATGGTATGGTTCAGTATCATCCTAACACTTTGCCTCTAAAATTGATATTTAGCTATTTAGACTTTTGGATTTTTAGCTGTTAAAAATTGGCTTCAGAGATCAGAAATTAGTATAAACAAGTTGTTTTTGTTACAGAACTCACCCAAAAAGAAATTACAAAGTCCGAAAACGAATCTATTAATCACGAATCCACGACCTATGAACTTGTCTTTCGCTAGTTTTTTATTGAGAAAAACAGACTTAATAAAATTAAAATTTACTCATCAAAACCTATTGATTATCAATCACTTATGAGAATCACCTAAGCCTCAAATTACCTGAATCGTTTCTATTATTCCCCACCATCAGCAGGCTTTGACTTGATAATACGTGTTTTTTTCCAAGTAGATTTACTAGGGTCTGTTGTGTCTTTAGGCTTTGGAATTGCCACATCATCAGATTTGATAATTGGTTTAGCTTTCTTTTTAGGAGTAATCACAAGAGGTTTTTCCTCAGCTTTAGGTAGTGGTTTTGGTTTTGGAGGAGCAGGTGGTGGCGGTGGTGGTGGAGCTACTTCTTTAGGTTGCACTATCAAATCCTCTACAGGCCTAGGTTTGGGTGGAGTTGGCGGCGGTGGCGGCGGCGGTGTAGGTTTCTTTTTAGGCACAATAACCACAGGTTTTTCCTCAACTTCTGGTGGTGGAGGTGGCGGCGCAGGTTTTGGAGCAGGTGGCGGCGGAATGGGACGCGGAGGCGGTGCAACAACCACAGGCTCTTTTGGTGCAGGCGGTGTTTCCACCACTGGCTTAGGTTTTGGCTTAGGCTTGGGTTTCGGGGGCGGTACAACAGGACGAGGAGGCGGTGCTGGGCGTGATGGCGGCGGTGTCGCTGCCGTTTCCACTACTTCGGGTTCATCCTCCACCTCATCCTTAACCAACTCAGGTTCTGCTTCAGCTTCATTGCTTGGCTCGTCTCCAAGTGGACGGGGTGGGGTCGGCACAAAACCTTGGGGCGAGCTACTAGGCAACTCCTCTCCTTCTTCTAAACCTTCTTCTGGCTCAGGGGGCGGCTTTGGCTTAGTTGCTTCTATCAACTTCGTATGATCATAAACAGGTTCATGCTTAGGAGAGCGTAACAACAAATCAATGGGTTCACCAATTGCAATCATTTTCCCTCCCCCATCAGGGCTAGGCGCAGGTCGCTGTTCATACACTAATGCATTGTCTTCGCTCCACACTTTTGGGTCTTTCAGTACTGTACCCACATTCAAAGACAAGGCACTTAAGGCCAGCTTCGCTTCATGATAAGTTAAACCCACCAAATCAGGAATTGGGATACGAGTATTTCCTAACCCATCGCCAAGTACCAGTCCAATTGCCGAGCCTTTTGGTACATCCATACCGGGTTCCACACTTTTTCCTTTATATTTAATGCCCAAAACTGCATTTTTCGCCAAATCGGGAATATGTTCTAAATCACCAACCTCTAGACCTAAGCTTTTCAACTGTATTTCTGCATTTCGCAGCGAAGCATACATGATGTTTGGCAGTTTAACAATTGGTGCTGTTTTTGCATTAATGGTTAAATATATACGTCTATTTTCCTTCACCTTTGACCCAGGGCGTGGATTCTGAGCAATGATCACATTTGCAGGCTTATCTTTTACATAAGTTGAATCAATGATGGTATACCGTAAGTCTTTGCTTTGCAAATGCTTTTCTACCTGTTCTAAGTTAAATTTTCTCAGATCAGGCACCGTAATACTTTCTCCATGATTGGTATAAATATCTAGTGTTTTGAAGCCAAACCACACCAAAAAGATGCTTAATAGCAACATTGCCAAAAGATTTAACCAAAAATATTTACTAAAAAAAAATTTAAAAAAGGTTACCATAAGATTCTTTAAATATTTAGCCGCTTATGTTTTGGAGATTAGGGACTAGAAATCAGAGCTTAGTGATTAGAATGATTAACTGCTGATTTTCAGACGATAGCTACAATTGCTTGTCACCCATTATTTTTACCAAAAAGCTCAACTTATTATTGTAGAATTACTAAATGAAAATTTGTTTTTTTAAAATGATTTCTTTTTTGCAAAAATAAGCTTAAATCATTGATTTCTCAAAGTTGTTTTAACTTACCTTTTCGATAGCAAATTAGATACTTCTTGCCGCTCGCTGATTTTTTTTTGTAAAAAACAGATTCAATAAAACAACGATTAATTTATTTTAACTATTTGAGTTAATTTACCAAGTCTTTGTTTTTCAGATATTGATGATTTTTTTTTTAAGCCTTAAAAGGTGTGACCTCGCTGGGGTCAAAGAAGAACTCTTCACTTTTTTCTAACATACTTTGACCGCTCTGCGGTCACTGGACAAACAAATGACCCTAACAGGGTCAAAGTATGTTAGTTGGAAATGATGATCTAGTAATACGCCCCCAGCGAGGTCGAACCCTTTTCAAAAACACAAACACCTATTAATTAGTGGCTTATGCATTTTATAATAGTTATTTTCAATTCTTGTTTTCTCATTTTGAAATCAGCGAAAGCCAAGATACTTTGTTCTAAAACGCATCAAAACTCATTTAGGATTATTTTTTTAAAAAAAAGATGGATTTTAATACGAAAATAATGATTCTCCTCTATCAAAAAAGATGCTAAACCAATTATTTAAGTTGGTTAGAGTTAGGATTTATTTATCTTCAAAACAAAAAATAATTTCTAATTTCTGATCGCTAATCGCTAATTTCTAACAGCTAAAGAGCCAAAAGGCTAAATAGCCATTTTAGAGGCAAAGTGTTAGGATGATAATGAAACGGTATGTTTCAAATACTATGCTTTTCAACTTTTCAACCAAACAGTTTGTGCTTACATTAACAGTTCGTGGATTAGTGATTCGTTTTTGGACGTTTTTTACTGATTGATTTCTTTTTGGATGTTTTCTGTAACGAAGGCTTTAGCCATCATAATATTATAAAAAAAATATTTATATCCATTAAGGAAATTAAAAAGTGATTTATTTTAACTAATTTCTGATCGCTAATTTCTAATAGCTAAAGAGCCAAAAGGCTAAATAGCTAAATAGCAATTTTAAAAATAAAATGTTAGGATAAAAATGAAACATACCTAAAACCCTACACATACTTCGTTAACCACTGATCAATTTCCCACAAAACATGCATCACCGATTCGCGCGCCCGATAACCATGACTTTCGTGTGGCAACATCACCAAACGCACCGTTGCACCATGTCCTTTAAGTGCATAATAAAAACGCTCGCTTTGCATGGGATAAGTACCGGGATTATTGTCTGCATCACCGTGAATTAACAACAAAGGAGATTTAATTTTATGAGCATACATAAATGGCGACATATCAATGTATATATCGGGAACTTCCCAAAGTGTGCGCTCCTCTGCTTGAAATCCGAAAGGCGTTAAAGTGCGGTTGTAAGCTCCACTACGAGCAATGCCTGCGGCAAATAAATCGGTATGTGCCAACAGGTTTGCCGTCATAAATGCCCCGTAAGAATGGCCACCAATCACAAAACGCTTTCGGTCGGCAATGCCCAAATCGTCTACCAAATGATTGATGGCTGCCTCTGCATCATCTGCCAATTGCTTAATATAGGTGTCATTCGGTTCGGTATCTCCTTCGCCAATGATGGGCATACTTGGATTTTGCAAAACGGCATACCCCTTCATCAACCAATATAAAGGCGAACCCGACCATAACATCAAAAATTGATGGGGAGATTCTTTTACCTGACCTGCTGCTGCTGCACTTTTAAACTCTCTCGGATAAGCCCATACCAATACTGGCAAACGACCATCTTTTTCTTTATCATAATTTGGTGGTAAGTAAAGTGTTGCCGTTAGTTTTACACCATCTTTACGCTGGTATTTTAATAATTGTTTTTGTGTATTTTTTAGTTGAGGATAAGGGTGTGGAAAATGGGTGATTTGTTGTAAGGTATCATTATTTAAATGTCTCAGAAAATAATTGGCTCTTTCCTCTTGCGATTGTCGGTAAGTTAAAATGATGCCTTGTTGCTCATCCATAATTTTCATAGGACGCTCATAATAAGGAGATTGCGACCGCCACCATCGTTTTTTTTCTTGTGTAAAAATATCCAGCTCATCTACAAATGGGCGGTTTCCTTCTGGCGAAGCCCCCTCTCCTATTAAATATAGACTTTTTTTATTTTTTGATATTTTTAAAATGCGCTTTCCAGCTTTATTAGGCTCTGTCACAAAATTTCCGGGCAAATGATAGCGGTCTTCCCATGATTGTTCAAAGACCGTTTTTGTAGGCAAAGACGGCTGATCTGGTTGAAAGAAACTTGTTATTTCTTGGCGATTTTTCCACCACCACTGATACAAAACAGCTAGTTCACCATTCCCCCAAACAACCCCACCATATCTTAGTTTTGTGCTAACAGAAGCCTGCTTTTTTCCCATAAAAGGGGCTTCCATAAAAAACATTTGATCGCGAATTTCCGCTTCTTTTCCAGCATCTCCTCCATCTTGGGCTTCCACCCAATAAAGTGTAGCTGGAGCATCAGCACGCCAAGTAAAGTAGCGCGGTCCTGTACGTACAGACCCAAAAGCAACAGGCACATCCTCTGCTAAAGGTAACTTAGTAATATTTATTGTTTGCCCTTTCACTTTGTCCCACAATATTATTTCCATTGGAAAACGAAAATAAGGAACTAGATAAGAGAAGGGTCGGCAAATGGTTTGTAATAAAATATACTGCCCATTGGGTGAGGGACTAAAACTATCTATAATGGCAGCTGTTCCCACTGTTTGTTGATTGCCTTGCAAATCGGTTTGCATCATTTGGCTAGTCGCATAATATTCAAACAGTTGGGCATCGTATTCATTTTTCAACAAATCTTGATAGGTACGTGCAGCAGCCGTTTTTCCTAAACTTTCTTGAACTTTTGGCCCTGTAGGTATTAAAGACGCTTCTGGTATATGCCCCCTATTTTCAAGTATACTTCTATAAATAAGTGATTGACCATCAGGCATCCATGTAAAAGGGTGTCCCGAAAAAACATTATTTAATACGGCTGTTGTCAATTGCTTTGCTTGTAAAGTTTGTACATTAACCACCCAAAGGGAAATGCCATTGGTTTCGGTGACAGTAAACGCCAGATGCGCGCTATTAGGCGACCAGCTAATGTATTGAATTTTTACTTGTTCAGGTAGGCCTTTGATAGTTTGCTCATTGGTACCATCTATATTTCTGCGTTTTAAATTGGTGTAATAGGCGGTGCGGCTTTCTCCATTTGTGCGCGGATTAATACGGATGCCTGCTAGTTTTAGTTCAGGTTGCGCTAATACTTCAATGCTTGGCAAATTGGGGCGTTCTAGCAACATCATCCATTGTCCATCAGGACTTATAGAAATGGCAGGAGTAGGAGTAATATCTACAAGATTGGCAATTTCTTTGGGCGGAAGTTGGTAAGTAGTATTGTTTATTGTGGTCATACTTAAAGTTTTCAATTACAAATTACGAGTTTTTACTTATTGTATTTTTTGTTAAAAATTTCTAATGGCTAAAATATGTCTGATTTCTAAATAGCCAAACAGCTACGCTCACTTTTTACCTAGCTCTTCTGCTCGTTTAAAAGCAGCAAAAATGCCATCTTGAATGTCTTGTGCAACGCTTGCTTTGGTAAATACATTAATGGCTGCTTCGGTTGTTCCGCCTTTGGAGGCTACTCGTTGAATCCACTCATTACAGGTCAGCGTATTTTTATTGTGTAAATGCATGGCACCCATAAAGGTTTGCCAAACCAATAACTCCGCTTGTGACTCTGAAAAGCCCAGTTTCATTGCCGCATCAATCATGGATTGCATAAAATAGTAGACATAAGCAGGGCCACTACCTGATACCGCCGTTGATGCATCAATCATGGTTTCATCATCAAAATAGATGGCGCGGCCAGTGGTACTCAATAAGTTTTGTACTTCAATTAACTCCCTGCGTGAAACAGCAGCAGTCGCCGTAAATGCAGTCATTCCCATACCAACTTGTGCAGGCAAATTAGGCATTGCACGAATGATTTTATCAATTTTTAACTGTTGTTGAATGGTTGCTACTTGCACCCCTGCCATAATAGATACAACTACTTTTTCAGGATTCAAATAAGGCTGAATGGTTGGAAATAAAAGAGAGGTGCTTTGCGGTTTTACAGCTAAAACAATCAAATCAATTGTTTGGATGTATTCTCCCGGGTCTGTTTCAATAGTGCCAAGGTTAGCAGTTCGCAAATGCTCTGCTCGTTCAGGATTTTTTTCAAGAATAATTAAATCTTTAGGGCGAATAATATGGGCAGATAAAAAGCCTTGAGCAAAGGTTTTCCCCATATTTCCACCCCCAATAATTAATACTTTCATTTATATTTTGAATTATTGAATTTTGATATATTTCATTTTCTTTCTAACACTTTGCCTGACCACTACATGTGGTCAGCTTGCTATTTAGACTTTTAGCTGTTAGAAATTAGAGACCAGAAATTAGTTAAAGCAAATCGCTTTTTAATTTCCTTAATGGATATAAGTTTTTGATTTTTAAATTTTTATGGAATCTGCGACCACTAAAGCCGTCATTACAGAACTCACCTAAAAATAGTCAATATTGATAAATTTGTCCAAAAACGAATCACGAGTCCACGAAACGTCAAAGTAGCCACCAACTATTAGGTAGATAACTTAGTATTTGAAACATCTCTGAATTTTGATTTGCCTCTTAGTAGTCAGTCAAGATAAAATTGACGATTACTTAGGAGAGACATAATGCATTTCGCTTTTACCCGAATCATTTCACCAGAGTGTGTCAAGGATTTAGGGAATCGCAAAATATTATGTTAAATGAACGATGAATATTTACTTTTCCCAAAAACAAAATATCATTTTTTTCTTAGTTTTTAGGAGCGACCTTGAAAGTTTTTCAAAAGGGTACACAAAAGTTATCCGTTTTTTTTCGGATTCATGAATCTGCTTTACGAAAAAGAAGCGCAGGCCTGAAGCGTGGGAACGATATTTTTGACAAGCGTTTTTGCTTACTT
>JAHDHV010000621.1 GCA_020631155.1 Bacteroidota bacterium
GCCGTCATAATACTATAAAAATCAAAAGCTTATATCCATTAGGAAAATTAAAAAGCGACTTATTTTAACTAATTTCTAACAGCTAAACAGCTAAACAGCTAAACAGCTAAACAGCTAAAAGTCTAAAAAGCCAAAAATCTAAAGAGCTAAATGAAACATACCGTAAATTGTAAATTTGTTAACCTCAAATAATAAATATAAAATATGGCTGTATTTGATTTGGATATGATAAAAGCGGTTTACGCAAAACTGCCCGAAAAAATTGCTAAGGTACGGGCTGCTCTCAACCGACCTTTGACACTCACCGAGAAAATTTTGTATACACACCTATGGGGTGAGCTACCCGATTCCCCTTATGAGCGTGGGGCTGCTTATGTAGATTTCGCTCCCGATCGTGTGGCAATGCAAGATGCAACGGCGCAAATGGCTTTGTTACAGTTTATGATGGCTGGCAAAGCGAAAGCTGCTGTTCCTTCTACTGTACATTGTGATCACTTGATACAGGCAAAAACGGGTGCTGCTGCTGATTTAGAGACGGCTATGGATGTAAATAGAGAAGTATATGATTTTCTGGCTGCCGTATCCAATAAATATGGTTTGGGTTTCTGGAAGCCGGGCGCAGGTATCATTCACCAAGTAGTTTTGGAAAATTACGCATTCCCCGGTGGTATGATGATCGGTACGGATTCGCATACGGTTAATGCTGGTGGTTTGGGTATGGTAGCGATTGGCGTTGGTGGTGCAGATGCGGTTGATGTGATGGCTGGGATGCCGTGGGAATTGAAACAACCTAAGTTGATAGGTGTGAAATTGACGGGTAAAATGAGCGGCTGGACTTCTTCTAAGGATGTGATTTTGAAAGTGGCTGGCATTATTGGTGCAAAAGGTGGTACTGGTTACATTGTAGAATACTTTGGTGAGGGTGCGAAAAGCTTGTCTTGTACAGGAAAAGGAACAATTTGCAATATGGGTGCTGAAATCGGTGCCACAACCTCAACTTTCGGTTATGATGCGTCTATGAGTCGTTATTTGCGAGCTACCGAGCGCGCCGAAGTTGCCGACCTCGCGGATGCCGTTGCTGAACATTTAACAGGCGATGCGGAAGTATATGCGAATCCTGAAAAATATTTTGACCAAGTTATTGAAATTGACTTGTCTACCCTTGAACCACATATTAATGGTCCTTATACGCCTGATTTGGCTTGGCCAATTTCTAAATTTGCGGAGGCTGCTAAAGAAAATGGTTATCCATTAAAATTAGAAGTTGGTTTGATTGGCTCTTGCACCAATTCTTCTTATGAAGACCTTGATCGTGCAGCGAGCTTGGCACAGCAGGCAATTGATAAAAAATTGGTGGCAAAATCAGAATTTACGGTAACACCCGGTTCTGAACAGGTGCGTTTTACGGTAGAAAGAGATGGACAATTAGGTTTGTTTGAAAAAATGGGTGGTGTTGTTTTGGCAAATGCCTGTGGTCCTTGCATCGGTCAGTGGGCGCGACATACAGACGATCCTGACAAAGCAAATTCTATTATCACTTCCTTCAACCGTAATTTTGCCAAAAGAAATGACGGCAACCCTGCTACTCGATCGTTTGTGGCTTCTCCTGAAATTGTAACGGCTATGGTTTTGGGTGGTTCTTTAACCTTCAACCCACTAACGGATACCATCACAAATGCCGATGGTGAGGAAGTAAAATTGGAGCCGCCAAAAGGAGTAGAACTACCGCCAAATGGCTTTGATGTAGAAGATAGTGGTTATATTGAGCCTGTTGCTGATGGTAGTGATATTGTGATTACTGTAAATCCCGATTCTAAGCGTCTGGAATTGTTAACTCCTTTTGCACCCTGGGAAGGTACGGATTTGACAGGCATGAAATTACTAATCAAAACAAAAGGAAAATGTACGACTGATCATATCTCAATGGCTGGTCCTTGGTTGCGTTTTAGAGGTCACCTCGACAATATTTCCAACAATATGTTGACAGGTGCGGTCAATTATTTCAACGATTTAACCAATACAGTACAAAATCAATTGACGGGCGAATTTGGTGGAGTGCCTGATGTAGCAAGAGCGTATAAAGCTGCTGGTATTGGTACGGTGGTATTTGGGGAGGAAAATTATGGCGAAGGTTCTTCCAGAGAACATGCTGCTATGGAACCTCGTCATTTGGGAGTTCGCGCGGTGATTGTAAAATCTTTTGCTCGTATTCACGAAACGAACCTGAAAAAACAAGGGATGTTGGGCTTAACTTTTGTCAATAAAGACGATTATGAGTTGGTGCGACAAGATGATACCATTGACATTACAGGTTTGACGGAATTTACGCCGGGCAAAAATTTAACGGTTGTACTCCATCATGCGGATGGTACGACAGATAGTTTTGAAGTAGCACATACCTATAATGAAGCTCAAATTGAGTGGTTTAAAGGCGGAAGTGCCTTGAATATCATTCGTAAAGAGCAAGGGATTGGGTAAGCTCTTAGACATAAGATAGGAGATTTGAGATAATTCAATTACTCATCTTTTGCTAAAAGAGCTAACTGAGTTTTTTTTTATAAAAAATAAATAAAAACGCTTTTTATTTTATTGAAAAA
>JAHDHV010000095.1 GCA_020631155.1 Bacteroidota bacterium
GGAGCAAAAAACGCCAAAAGCAATCGTCAATTTTATCTTGACTGACTACTAAGTGATTATTTTGATTTTGAAATCAAAACAAGCACTTAGTATCAGTAGCTAATTGTTCACTTTCACAAAAATGAATATATAGGTATGGGTTCCAAAAGATTTATGGTAATATTTTTTTCATAAAAAGTAGAAAAATAGATATTTGGCTAGAATAGAGGTCAATAAGCAATCAATTCTTGAAATAAAACACAAAGTTGCATGAATACTTATTTTTTTAAAGTGAAATATATTACTTTCAGTAAACCTAATGAAATAAGTATTTGTTTATAGTTTATGTCTGTTTTTTAGCTTTGAAAAAGTCTTTAAAACTGGCATGTTTCATTTTCTGCCTAACACTTTTATTTCTAAAATTGCTATTTAGACTTTTAGCTGTTTAATTATTAGAAATTCGTTAAAATAAATCACTTTTTGATTTTTCTAATGGATATAAGCTTTTGATTTTTATAGTATTATAATAGATAAAGCCTTCATTACAGAAAACATCCAAAAAGAAATCAATCAGTAAAAAACGCCCAAAAACGAATCACTGATCTATGAGTCACGAATCCACGACCTATCAAAGTAAGCACAAACTGTTTAGTTGAAAAGTACAGTAATTGAAACATACCTTAAAAACCAACTTAAGAGCTAAGTACTAATTAATTGTGCATAACTTTGTTCTAAAGTGTTGATTTTCAATACTTTAATCAGGCAAAGAGCATCATTTATTATTGTGTAGTATTTAGCACTTCATACTATCCTCAAAAAACGCTACATTTAGGAACAAAATACATCATTTTGAGCTTTAAAAACGAAAATCAGAACAGCCTTTTAGACTTATTGTAAATAATTAATAGTGAATTAATTATTTCAAATCTTATGTTTAAACACTTAATTATTTCCGCATTACTCAAGTAGTTTACTATTTTCACCTTGAAAAGAAATAAATAGCACATTACCTAAAATTGGAATTAATTGTTAGTGTAAACCTTTTGATTGCCAAGAGGTTGTGACTAGATTTTTTACTTTTTCAAGTACTTTTAAAAATAAACAATGAACGAATGTAATCAATAAAAACGTGTGGTGTAGAAGGTGATGGTTAATTGTGAAAAAAAGGCTAATATTGCAGTTAATATAAACAATTAATATACTATACATACTGCTCTTTTTCTAAAAAAAAGTAGAAATAGTTAAGTTTGTAAGTTAGTCATTCTTGAAGATATAGCAAATCTAATCAAAAAAAGGGCTTTTTGACTGTTTTATCTTTTTTTTTTTGCTAAATTATCATTTTTTTTTTATAACTTCATTTTTTGAATATAAATTGTTAAACAAATAAGCAATTAAAAGTAGCATATGTTAAACAAACAAATCGCATTGGAATGGATGGAAGAAATGATAGCAAATCCAAGCTTGAGGCGGCATTGTAAAAGTGTAGGCATGGTAATGGAAGCTTATGCCCACAAATTAGGTGAGGATGCAGAAGAATGGGCTATTGCAGGGGTTTTGCACGATGCCGACTATGAACAATATCCTGAAGAACATCCAAATGTTATTGTGGACAAACTCCGTTCAATAGGCAAGGAAAAAATTGCCCACGCCATTTCAGCGCACCATACAAGATGGGGAAAGCCCTATAATACGCGTCTTGACAAAGCCCTTATTGCTTGTGATGAGTTGACAGGTTTTATTGTTGCTGTAGCTCTTGTGCGCCCTACTCGTTTAGAGGGCTTGTCGGTTAGGTCTGTGAAAAAAAAGTTAAAAACCAAGTATTTTGCTGCCGGTGTGGAGCGTGAGGAAGTTTACAAAGGAGTAGAATTATTTGAAGTAGACCTAAACGAACACATCCAGTTTATTATTGGCGTTTTACAACAAAATGCGGAGGCATTAGAACTCGCATGAGCGATCTATTAGGACGGTAAAGAAACGCAAAAAGTTATTTAAAAATGCTAAAAAAAAGCCTTTTTTTTCTATTTATAAAAAAAAATTCCATTACCTTTACCTAAAAATTACCATTAATAAGCCCATATTCCCTATATTTGTTAAAACTTTTTCGTCCTCTACTGATTATAGCTTTATTCTACCACAACTATGTAAACAGCATTTTTGTTTTATAACCAACAACTGCTTAACGTCAAAAACTCATTATCGTGAAAAAGTTTATTTTTTGCATTGTCATCTGTATCTACTTATTATCAACTACTTTATCTGCACAAACAAGCTTTTACCAAAACAAACAAACGGTAAATGAATTCTTGGATAAGTTAGCAGCTAATACGCAACAATGCCTCAATCAGTATAACATTACTGAACCTGAAAGGCTGCGTATTGGCGCCATCCTATCTACTGCCATCAGTAATAGTCGCTTGTTGCTTACTAAGGCTAAGTACAAAAAAATAAATGCGCTAAGTGTTGAAAAACAGCAACTTTTGACAGATTTGCAGTACTTGGTGAATACTTTTAAGGGAGATTTACATACCTGTTCACTTCGTAGTGAAATCCAAAACTTCACAAATCAACATTTACAATCTAGCGATATTCCAATGTTTGTGCGTTCTGTTTCACCTGTATTTTTATCATCTGAGCAGAATACAAGTGTTGTGTTGATTGGGCATTTTCCAAATGCAAAAAGCAATGCTTACCACCCTGTTGCGAGTGTTACAGATGAAGGTAGCCAGCTTTTGGTTGTGGGTAGTTCAATAAGTGGCAATAACTATAGAACGAACTCAAAAGACCATTTTTATGCAAGGGTAAAAAATAAAAAGGCTTTAATGTTTACTTTACCAAAAACAGAATTTACCACTCACGAAAACTATTTTAATTTTGTTAATGTAAAGTTTGAATTGCCGTATGTTGTTGATGGAGAGCAGCATAGGGCACCTTACTATGTAACATTTGCGATTCCACCTAAATACCCTGCAACGCTTGATGTGGAATGTACGGACATCAAAAAAGTGAATAATAGATTAAAGAGAAGTACTAAAACTTTTACACAACATGCTACTAATGGCGATATGACGGAAAAATATTGCCTAGATAGCCCAACGAAAGGTAAAATTGATTCAGAATCTATTGAATTAGTGGTGAAATGGTCGGAAGGAGAAAAAGACGAACATTGGTCGTATTATCAAAATACTGCTTCAACAGATACACCTTGTTTTACAGTCGAAACCATACATGACCCTAATGGTACTAGCGGAAAACTCAATTTTACCATTAAGTATGAAGTGCAAATGCAAGGCACAGTTAAAGTAGATAATAATAAAAGCTTGAATTTAAAATGGGGGGAAACAAAGACAATCCCCTTGTCTAGTAAGGACTGGGAACTGACTTATACGCCTAGTTTGGGGGAAATGAAAATCCTTGATAATGAGGGAGTTATATCTCCATTAACAAATATAAAAGTTAAAGATAAAATGTTGATTGTAACGACACCAAAATTGGCTTCTTTCTTAGGTCATTGTGAGTAAGAAGAAGGAGCCTGTTAACAGTCTATAAGGTATGAGACAATTTCCTGTGGAGACAATTCATGAACTATCTCTGCTATTGAACAACTGCCATTGATTAATGATGAACGTGCCATTTACCATATTGGTCGTAGATGATGAACCTGATTTTGAGCTATTGATGCGTAAAAAATTTCGCAGAAAGCTCAAAAACAATCAATTACATTTACTTTTTGCTAGAAATGGCATTGAGGCATTAAAGATATTAGATACAATCAAGGATATTGAACTGATTTTAACAGACATCAATATGCCACAAATGGATGGCTTGTCTTTTTTAAGAGAACTCAAAAAACGACACTATTTAAGTAAAGCTATTGTAATTTCTGCCTACGGAGATATGCCCAATATTCGCGCTGCTATGAATGAGGGCGCATTTGATTTTATTACCAAACCTATAGACTTTGACGATTTAGATACAACAATTCAGAAGGGACTAGACGAATTAAAGCTACTCAAACAAGGGATTAAAGCACAACAAAGACTACATATTGAAGAACAAAAGCGCATTACAGCCGAAGCTTCCCAGCAGTTTAAAGAGCAATTTTTAGCGCAAATGAGCCACGAAATCCGCACACCTATGAACGCCGTTATGGGCATGGCTCAAATATTATTGGAAAAAAATCCGCGTAGCGATCAACTAGACTATTTAAACGCCATTCAACGCTCCTCAGAAAACCTATTGGTTATTTTGAACGATATTCTTGATTTATCAAAAATTGAGGCGGGCAAAATGGAACTAGAGCAAGTGCCTTTTAAATTAAAACAGGTCATACAAAATTTATACAATACCCTATTTCTCAAGGTACAACAAAAAAAATTAATACTCCATATTCAACAACAACCCAATTTGCCAGAGTGGTTAATTGGCGATCCTACACGACTGTTTCAAATATTAGTTAATTTACTGGATAATGCCATTAAATTTACCAAAAAAGGTTCGGTAACCCTAAGTATCGAACATCAACAAAAAATTTCTAAACAGCCAAAAGAAATACATCTTCAATTTGTGGTAAGAGATACAGGAATTGGTATTGCTGTTGAAAAACTAAGCACTATTTTTGATGATTTTTCGCAAGCGCATCAAGGAATTAATCGAAAATATGGCGGAACAGGCTTAGGGTTGAGCATTGTAAAAAAACTGGTGCAATTGCAAAATGGCGACATATCAGTTACCAGCGCACTCAATGAAGGAACAGCCTTTTATATTAACTTACCTTTTTTGGAATCGGAAAATGTATCTCATTCAACTACTTCCACTGATACCATAGAAATCATTACCCAAAAACTCAACAATATTCGAGTACTTTTAGTAGAAGATAATCTATTAAATCAAACCGTAACAGTAGATACCCTTCAACTATATCTTAAAAATGTGCATATTGATGTAGCGGAAAATGGCATTGAGGCAATTCAAAAAATTAATGCCAATCACCATGCTTTTTACGACATTATTTTGATGGATATCCAAATGCCAAAAATGAACGGCTATGAGTTGACCCAATACTTACGCAAACTAGAGCACCCCATTCGACAAGTGCCCATTTTAGCCTTAACAGCCAATGCCATTCCTAGCGAAATCAATCGTTGTTTAGAAGTAGGGATGAATGATTACATTACCAAACCTTTTATTTTAAAAGAATTATTGTATAAGATTTATTATTTATTGCAAAATGATCATACAACTGCCCCAGATGTTTTAGTAGCTCCCTTACTAGCTACAACAGTAACTAATTTAACAAGATACCCCAACGGAGAAAAGCAAAATTTGGTGGTAGATTTGCAATTTTTAGAGCAGTTTACCAAAGGCAATAAAGGCAAAATCAATAAATACATTGAACTATTTTTGAAACTAGCCCCTCAGCATTTAACGGCACTACAACAGCATTTAGCAGAAGAAAACTGGAAAGCCTTGCGCTCAAATGCTCATACCCTAAAATCACAATTTCAATACATGGGTATTCATGTATTATCGCCAGTTATCAGCAATATAGAGTATTATGCAAAAGAAAAAACAGCCCTAGACGAACTACCTGCCTTAGTCCAACAAGTAGTTGAAGTTTGTGAAAAAGCGTTTGTAGAGTTACAAGCAAGGTTGGAGAATTGAAAATTGCAGAGTTGAAAATTGAAAGTGAATAAATATTTATGTGATTTGTTGTAATTTAAAGTGTTGTTTTGTTGGGGGATGTTTTAAATAACGTGTTTTTTTTCCAAACAGTTTGTGGTCACTTTGACAGTTCGTGGATTCGTGTTTAGTAGATTAATGATTCGTTTTTGGACATTTTTTACTGATTAATTTCTTTTTGGATGTTTTCTATAACGAAGGCTTTAGCCATCATAATGCTATAAAGATGAAGAGGTTATATATGTTGTAATAGTTAAAATGTTTTTTATTTTAACTAATTTACGGTCTCTAATTTCTAAAAGTCTCAAAGTCTCAAAGTCTCAAAGTCTCAAAGTCTCAAAGTCTCAAAGTCTAAAAAGCTAAAAGTCTAAACAGCTAAAAAGCTAAAAAGCTAAAAGTCTAAAAAGCTAAAAGTCTAAAAAGCTAAAAGTCTAAAAAGCAATTTTAGAAAAAAAGTGTTAGGAAGAAAATGAAACATACCGTTTTTTTATTTAATTACAAATATGTAAATCAATAATCTTTAAAAACAAAGAAAATTTGTGGGTCTTCCTTTTTGGTAATAGTCACATAGCCATAGGTATTTTTGAGAAGAAAACCCTTGTCAGAAATAATTTTACCTATGAGTGCGTACTCCATGCCCCTGATGGCGCGTGGAGAAATGAAAATGCGAAAAGGAATGGCTAGTTTCTCACCAGCTCGAAGGACTTTCCGTTTTGTATGCCCAACAATCAAGGTCCAACGTTCAGGGATACTCAAATTAATGTCTATAGCGATAGGGCGGTCTGATAGATTTTCAACCCACAGTTTATTTTTCAAAATCATATTCGCTTTATACACATCACGCTCCACATCAAAATACGTTTTAATACGCCTACCTTCGCTCAAATCCACAAAATAAGGGCGTTTTGTTTGTGGGTTCATACCTCGCCATCGTCTTTTATAATTTTTAATAAAGAGCACCACCGCCCTAGATTTTTGCAACACACTACTGTCTGTTTTACCAATTAAACTAGCTTTGACATGATAGGGATTGTTAAATTCGAGCTCGTCATTCATAGACATTCGGAAGGGAATATAGGTACTCGCACCAGCAGCTAAGGTAATAGACGGTTGTGGTTTGTAAATGAGCGTCCATTTTTGGGGTAGGTCTATCCTGAGTTTAAAAGTGATAGATTTGGACGTATTATTTTGGATGCTTAGAGCATTGTTCATAATGGCTTTATTCGGCAAAATAAGGGTATCATTATCAAAACTACAGAGTAGTTTTTTAACCATAGCATCTTCCGAATAAACAGACTTTGCTTGTGCTACCATTGCAGTAGCCATATTAGTAGGCAGCAGTATTATTATTGATAACAATACCGACAGCCCTATGGTGAATAGCCATATACTTATTTCGCCGCAATCCTTCATAGTCAATAGTAGGTAGTAATGCTGTAATGAAACAATGCACTAAGCACTCCTAGAGTAAACAAATTTGTTTAAAAAAAATAGAAAAAGTAGTTTGGGAGAGGTCTTAGTACTTGTAATATTATTTATTTTTCAACGATTAATATATTTGAAAAAATGCAATTAAATTCCTGTAAAGAAACCAATCGGCTTCCTTGAAATGAATTAATTTTATTTTTTTTAAAATGTATATATCTTTGAAAAAGATAGTGTAGTAGTATGAAATGTAAAAAATGGCGAAAAAAGTAAGCAAAATAGAAGTTGCTTTATTTAAAAAACTTCCATTTTGCTTACAAAAAAATGACTATTAGCAAAAATAAACTAATTCTATCATTAAATAAAATAAAAAAATAATACTTGACTAGGATTGCGAATTTGTGAAGTTAGAAGGTTATAAAATTTTATAGTTTAGACATCCAAAAAGCTAAAAAGCAAGCTGAACCATATACAGGTGAGCAGGAGATGATAGGGAAACATACCAAAACCCACCAATCTGTCCCCATCGAACAAGTCTAACAACCTTAAAACCTTAACGGCAAGTTTCTTTGATTTCGTAGTACGCTTGTGGCACTTTTAATTGATAGGCTTTATCAAAATCGGAGCAGCCTTGATATACTTGATTCATGCCCACATATGCCAAGCCACGATAATAATAAGCCATGCCGTCCATTGGTTGTTTTTGGATGATAAAGGTAAAATCATTGACTGCCTCATCGTAGCGACCTACCAGACTTTTGGAAACGCCACGCCCTTTTAAGGCTGGAATAAAAAAGGCAGCCTGATCCAAAACGCGATTGTAGTCCATAATAGAACTTTCATAATCGCCCAGTAAGGTTTTTGCAGAAGCGCGCCCTTGCAAGGCATTGATATAAGCAGGGTCTATCAAAATAGCGCGATCATAGGCTTTTACTGCCTCTTTCAATTTGTCCATTTTTAATAAAGTACTCGCTTTATTGTAATGTAACAATGGATCCGCACGATCAGCTTCAATGGCTTTATTGTAGTCTTTAATAGCTTTTTTAAATTTACCCAATTCGCTGTTCACATTGCCACGCATTTGCAAATACTCTTTATTAAAAGGCTCGGCAGTAACACATTTATTTAAGTAAATCAATGCCGTTTCAAAATCTTTTGCATTTACTTTCAAAATAGATTGATTAAAAAGATACTTAATATCTTCTTTATCTTTGAATGACAAAGATTTTTTTCTTCTTTCTCTCACTTCCACGGCAGGTTCAATATCAACATTATATAAACCATCTAAATCAACGCGAATGACATTAGGGGAATTAGGCGCGAAACTTTCATCACTCAAGCTTCTAGGTTGTTGTTGTGGAGCAATGTTTTTTTGCACCATCACATCTTTCTTTTTCTTTGTTCTATTTCTTTTTTGCCTTTTTTTGTCCTTATTTTTATGCTTATTATTCCGCGTTTTTTTAGCCTTGCGTTTTTTCTTTTTGCGTTTCTTTTTCTTCGCTTGTTCGCCATATTCTTCTTGCTCCCCAGAAACATCCCAACCTTCAAAGCCGCTATTAGTCAGCACACTTTTTTCATTCTGCAAATTAGCTGGCGGTTGCTGTTGAGGAGGAATAGGTTGCCCATTGTACTCAAAACCTGAATTTTGCGGTGGGTAATTGTAGTTGTTATTTTGTGGTGGAGGGGTGTTGGTGTAATTAGGCTGTTGAGCAGGAGGAGTATTGGTATAATTCGGTTGCTGCTGCTGCTGTGGTGGATAGTTGTAGTTGTTATTTTGCTGTTGAGCAGGAGGGTAGTTATAAGGATTGTTTTGCGGTGGCGGTGGTGGTTGATGGTTATTATTCGGCGGTGGCGGATTTTGTGGTGGCACAGGCTGTCCATATTGTTCAAAACCACCCGTATAAGGGTCGGTCGGCTGTGCTATACTAAAGGTCGCATAGAAGCAACTTATCACAATGAGTAAAAGTGTAAAGGGACTATTTGTATTCATCTTAGATAATCTTATTGAGGTTTTAGGATAAATTTTTTGTTTTTTGCTTGGTAGGCTAGAGACATAAAATCTAGTGTCTCTGTCAAATCCATATCTATTAAGCACTACACAATAATTAAAGAGGACTCTTTGTTTGATTAAAACAATGAATATCAATACTTTAGAACAAAATTGTGCACAATTAATTAGTGCTTGATACTTAAATCAACGAAAGACTACTTCTTTGACGTATTCTTCGCCCAATTCTTTATTAATGAGGTTAATAATTTTTTCTTTAGCATAAAATAATTCCTGTTTCAATGATGCAGAAGTCAGTTTTAGGTATAAAGTGCCATTTCTAACATAAATATATTGCGTTCTATTGGCAATGGCTTTACCCATCAACTGCTCCCAGCAATCCACAATTTTTGCCTCATTAAACTTAGCTCGTAAACGGTAAGCATCTAACAATTGATGCAGGACTTGTTTTAATGTTTGTTCATTTTTTCGCTTAGGCATGGTAATGATGAGTTTTTTTTATGGTTGTGGGTTTTGTAGTTGTGAGTTGTTGGACAATGATATATTAATCTTTTTTTTCAATTCAAATCATGGATTTGGCTAAATGCTCGCCATCAAAAACGTTGATTCGTAGAGCAGTGATTCGTGATTAGGTAGTTGGTAAATAATAAATTAAATAGAGTTGAAAGTTTAATGAATTGTTGTTGATTTTTGACTTCTAACAGCTAAATATCTGAAAGACTAAACTGCTCATTTCTAATACTTTAGCACAAAATTGTGCACAATTAAATAGTACTTGGCACTTATTAGGAGTAATATCAAACATATTCTTAATTTACCACTGTCGAGCTTGTTAGTATATACTAAAATATTTTAAATTTTTCTAAAAAAAGAAAAGCTCTGTTTCAAATACTGTATTTTTCGACTAAACAGTTCGTTGATTCGTAGTCCATTAAACGTCTTGCTTTTCAAATTACGTAAAACATCTCTAATTTTTAATCACTAACTTCCAACTTCCAAAAGTCTCACATCTATTCTAAAAAAATAAGATTAGAAAATGGCACAAAATACGAAAATTATGTATCTTTTCCGAGTTAAAAAAATATCGAAAAAAGTGGCAACTGCTCTTATGATACCGTACATTTGATGTGAAATTTAGCAATTGGTTGATTAGTGCCTCCTAGATATGTTTCAAATACTGCACTTTTCAACTAAACAGATTATACCTACTTTGATAGGTGGTGGATTTGTGATTAGTAGATTAGTGATTCGTTTTTGGACTTTTGATTTCTTTTTAAATGAGGTCTGTAACGAAGGCTTTAGCCGTCATGTTAATTGCAAGTATTTGGTAGTTAGTCAATTACATATGGAATGAATGTTTAGGGGAAATTTTTGAATGCTAATTTCTAAAAGCTAAATAGCAAACTGAACCACATAGATGTGGTGAGGAAGCTGTTAGGAAGAAGATGAAACATACCAATTCTTAGAACAGTGATAAGTTATTATTTCCACATTACGTAAGTAATTAAAATATGGTTTTATTTGGCTAAACATCTAAACATCTAAACATCTAAACATCTAATCTCTAACAACTAATTATATTTTACATCTATTTAAAAAAAAAGTAATGAAGCACTCTTTAGAAATCAGTTTTTTATTGATTTTTATATGTATAATGGCGTGTAAAGAAACGCCTAAAAAAGAAGTAGGAAACAAAGAATTGACAGTGGAAGAAGCACTGCATTTGGCAGAAAAATGGATTGCTGATCAAGGTTACACCACTAAAAAAGTAGATTTAAGCAAACAGAAAATTGTCTTTGAGGAAGGAGAATATGCAACGGATACGAGTAAAATTATAGACTTACGCTACAACACCCTACGGCCAAAAGGCCTTGTTGCGCGCGAATATCAAGGCAAATTGGGCAAGGCGTGGATGGTCGGTTTCAACTATGAGCCGCCCGAAAATAATCTTGTTCGCGTAGTCACTATGGATTCCATTGGCCACATCATCACAATGCAAGCCCAAAATGTGCGTTACGATTGGATGGTGAAAGGGGAGTAGAAGGAGTTTGAAATTATGATATTTTTTGCATGTGTAGAAAAAAGGTGTACCTGAGAAAAGGCATGTCTTTTCTCTACAAGTTCTGGTTTCTGATTCTCCTCACGCCAAAAAAACTCGCAACCAAAAACCTACAACTCAAAACCAAAAAAATATATGAAATATAACTACTACTTTTTGCTTCTGTTAAGTGCTTTACTTTACTTAGGCAGTTGTACACCCTATTCCGAAATTGTGAAATCGGGCTACTATAAAATGGATTCGCTGGATGTCGCAGATAAGGAGGTAACCGCCTTAATCGCGCCTTTTAAAGAGGAGTTGGATGTGGAAATGAACAAGGTAATCGGCGAGGCTGCGATAGATATGCCAAAGGAGCAACCCGAAAGTTTACTAGGCAATTGGGTAGCGGATGCAATTTTAACAACTGTAAAACGAGAATACGAAAAGCCAATTGATTTTGCTGTTCCCAATTATGGCGGTCTGCGGATTCCGAACTTGGCAAAAGGAGCGATCACTCGCGGCAATATTTTTGAACTCATGCCTTTTGATAATATGTTGGTTGTGCTGCATTTAGACGGCGAAACGACTTTGCAATTCCTCAATCACATTGCTCAGTTAGGGGGCTGGCCGATTTCTTCACAAATGCGAATGATGATTGACAAAGAAGGCAAGGCAACAGACATTAAAATTGGTGGAGAACCGTTTGATAAAAATAAAACTTATCATGTATTACTGTCTGATTATATTGCGAATGGTGGGGACAAATGCGCTTTTTTTAAGGAAAAGCCACGCGATGATTTGGGAGTATTATTTCGGGATGCCATTATGCAATATGTAGAGCAACAAGGGGCAGAAAACAAAGCATTAACCACAAAAATAGAGGGAAGAATTACCCATGCTAAATAGAAGACATTTTCTCAAAAAACTAGCCGTTGCAAGCACAGGTGTTTGGTTAGGCGGGCAGGTACTGCCTTTAGAGGTATTGGCAGCAGGTCGGGAGTACACCAAAATCACAATTTTGCATACCAACGATGTACACAGTCGAATCGAGCCATTTAGTCGAGGAAAGCACAAAGGATTAGGCGGAGCTGCTCGGCGTGCGGCACTCATTAAAAAAATTCGAGAACAGGAAAAACACGTATTGCTATTGGATGCTGGTGATATGTTTCAAGGCACACCTTATTTTAACTTTTTTGGTGGCGACTTGGAGTATCAATTGATGAATTACATGGCTTACGATGCGGTAACCATTGGCAATCACGATTTTGATGCGGGATTGAAGGTCTTACAAAAGCAGGCGAAAAAAGCAAAATTTCCGCTATTGAGTGCTAATTATGATTTTGCAGGTACCGAAATGGACGGTTACATAAAGCCGTATCACATCATTGAAAAAGGGGGAGTGAAAATAGGCATTTTTGGCGTAGGAATAGAATTAGACGGTCTGGTACCAAGTACACTTTTTGGCAAAACCAAATACTTAGACCCCATTTCAAAAGCTAATGAAACAGCAGCCATTTTAAAAGAAAAAGAAAATTGTCGTTTGGTGATTTGCCTATCACATTTGGGCTATAAATACGAAAGCGACCGCCCTTCAGATGAGCAATTGGCGCAGAAAAGCAGCCATATTGACCTAATTTTGGGTGGCCACACACATACCTTTATGGAAAAGCCAGCCACTTTAAAAGACCTAGATGGAGAAACAGTAGTTGTTAATCAAGTAGGTTGGGCAGGTATTTTGTTGGGAAAAATAGACCTTTATGTAGCGAAAAATGCCAAGAAAAAACGCGTCAAAAGCGAGGTGTTGCCGATTTCGTAGCTGATTAGAAGTCAGTTAGTTAGAAATCAGTTATTAGAAAGCAGAATTTAGTCTATTTATTTTTGCCCAAGTACTTGTCTTGACAATGGTAAACTCTTTGAATATTGGCTCGGCAGAGGCGAATTACAATGGGAAACTTGTCCCCAATGATTGAGCAAAAACGCTTGATTCTACCTAGAGACCAAAAACAAGCGAATCACCGATCTAAGTAGCTAGACAAAATTAAACAACTATTGAATTTGTCATAAATCATTAATAGTGAGTTAATTATCTCACGTCTCATGTCTCAAATCTTATGTCTAAGTACTTACTAATCACGAATCAACTATGTTCAAATCTGCCCTCTACCCGAAGGTTTAGAGGCACCAGCATCGCGATTGAGGTATTCTTTTTCCAACACATTTCTAGCAACAACTAGCGGAATGTGGATGTATTGTTTTTCAATATGAGCCAATACTTGTTCCAATATTTTTTTGGAAGTAGCACTCATATTGACCAAATCTTTCTTGAAAACGCTGTGTAGGGCTTTACGCTTCACTGCGCGCAATTTATGAGGCATATCTACAATAGCACGCTCTACCTTTTCTTTGCGTGCCTTAATGCATTTTAACTGCTCACAGCGTTTAGCCAATTCTTCGGCTGTTAGTGGCGCATTAGCAGGCGGAAAATCATCAGATAACACGCTTTTAGCAACCGTAATAGGAATACCGATGTATTTTTTCTCAATATAAGCTAAAACACGCTGTAAAAGATGTGTATCTGTTTCGTCTAGGGTAGCTAATTCACTTTGAAAAGTGGTATTGAGTGCATTATTTTTTACTGCCTTAAGTTTGGCAGGAATTTGGGACATGGCGCGCTCCACACGTCTTTGAGAAAATACAAGCTTAAACTCCTCTAAACGCTCCTGAATGATAACTTTAGCTCGGACGGCTTCTTTCCTGCGGAGCTCTAAATTTTGCGCTGCAAGGCATCGTAAACGTTCTACTTCAATATAATCAACGTTAAATTTTTGAGAAATGGTAGGCGCAACATCACTAGGGACGGCCAAATCAACAATAATTTTTTTAGTTGTATCATCACCAATTAAATGTTGATACAATTCTTCCGTAATGACTGGATCATTCGCTCCTGTACAAGTAATCAGTACATCAAAAGGCTTGTGATAGTCATGTAAATGTTCGAGTAAATAGGCCTGTCCATCCAACTTTGCGGCTAATAATTTAGCGTTTTCAAGGCTTCTATTAAAAATGGCAAAGTTTTTGAAGGATTGTTTAAGTAAGAATTTGGCCACAAGATTATTGGTTTGTCCAGCACCAACAATCAAAAAACGAGCATCTTCTGGAATATCATGTCTGAGCATCTCGCGCATAGCAAGGGAAACAACAGACACACTATTTTCGCCTATCTTGGTACGGGTGTACACTTCTTTAGCAGTAGGTACAGCCATTTTCATTGCCAGGCGAATATTATCTCCTGTCAACTGATGTTGATGGCAAAAATCGTAAGCTCCTCTTAATTGACGCAAGATTTCTCTTTCGCCAATAACGAGCGAGTCCAAAGAAGAAGCTACTTCAAACAAATGTTCTAAGGCGGTAATCCCTTCGTAGGTAGCTACCACATCTAAAACATCGTGTAGAGAGCTTGCATCTACTTTCGGATGCAGCATTTCGAACAACTCCAAAAGGAAATCATTATCTAGTACTCGTTCTGTTACTAGAAAAAAAGTTAAGCGGTTGCAAGTTGCTAAATATAGCAATTCGTCAACTTTCAAAACTTCTTTTACCTCCTTTAGTATACTCACCAGTCCTACTGGATCAGCATTCACAGACGGAATGAACTTACCAATATGGTTGATGTTTGCTGTTCTGTGCGTTATGGTTACAATCTTAAATGTCTTCACTAATAAAGTCCCAAATTTTATTCTTCCACAAAATTATTTCACAATCAGTTTTTTATGTCATAGATTTGTAAATGTGTAAGGCATTGCCTCACAACTTTGTAATAATCAGTTTTTTCTAAAAAAAACATATTTTTAAAAACAAGCATCGGATTTGCTGCAATGTGCGTTTCTTCTCTTGTGAAAATACTGTAAAAGATGGCTTTAAATATTAATCTAACTGTTTGTTAGCGGACAATTTACGCAGTTAATGATGTGTTTTTATCCATCAGCCTGCAATGATATAAAATTCTAGCAAAAAGTTTGTTCAATGTTAAGTAGTTTTGACACAAACCTGATAATTAATATAGGTAGTGTTACTATAAAAAAATATGAGTTTTCTTCATAACCTAAGCTTACTATGCACCTACTCATTTTAATTAGTTTTTTCCTATTTCAAATGACAATTACCACTTCTTTGGTTTATGCTCAAAATCTACTCGAAAGTAACTATTTTGAATGGAAATATCAACGGCATACAATGGGGGGAGTGACGCGTTATATGACTTTTCACAATCATCAAGTCAATGCAAATGTACCTTATCATCAACACCTTAACTATGATCCTTTTTCAACATCTACTGAAATATTTAGCCGCTATCAATTGGGAGGACAATACTACTTAAATACAAGGGTTATGGTACAGTTTCAAGCCCCTCTTATAATCAATAAACGTTTAGAAAATACAGTAGTTTCGTCAATTCAGAGAGGCTTAGGAGATTTGACTTTCATAGGAAAGTATCATCTCTACAATTCTAAACTCTATTCCAATAACACTATGCGTTCTAAATTGTTCCTCATTGGTGCAGGTCTAGTGTTACCCACAGGCACATTTGACAATTTTGATGAAAATAATGAGGCTGAACCCCATCTGCAAACTGGTAGTGGCACCATCAATTTTCTGTTTACTACCGATTATCAAACCATCTTTCAAGCATGGCAAGTACAACTCAATGGAATCTATCAATTCAATAGAACCAATAGTTATACCTACCATTTTGGCAATAAAACAACTATTTCTCTATTAATAAGTCGTCATTTTGACAAAAAGGATGCCTTGTTGATACCTTCTTTGGGTTTGATCTTCAATTATTTACAAAATGATGAGATGAACGGGCAAGCAATTGTTGAGGATACCCAACGACAAGTGTTATGGGCAACAGCAGGAATGCAATTTCGTTATAGAAAAATTGAATTGTATGGTCAGTATCAACAAAAGGTAGTCGAAAGAATAGAAGGCATACAACCCAATAATCGTTATCAGTTACAATTAGGTTTGCGCTATATTTTGCCTAAACAAAAACTAATAACGACTGTTGAGTGAATGGGTTTTTGGTTGTGGGTTTTTGGTTGTGGGTTTTGGGTTTTTGGTTGTGGGTTTTTGGTTGTGGGTTTTGGGTTTTTGGTTGTGGGTT
>JAHDHV010000096.1 GCA_020631155.1 Bacteroidota bacterium
AACTCTCCTAATTTGTGTCCAACCATATTTTCTGTCACATAAACAGGAATAAACTTATTTCCATTATGAACAGCAAATGTATGTCCTACAAATTCTGGAGTAATCATAGATGCCCTTGACCAAGTTTTGATAACTGTTTTTCGTCCGCCACCATTCATTGCATCTACTCTTTTTTGTAGTTTATGATGAACATATGGTCCTTTTTTGAGTGACCGAGCCATAGATATTTATTTTATAAAATTTCGATAAATTGAGTAAGCAATTAGCTAAATGGCTTTCTTTCATTAAAATATTTTTCTAATAGTAAATATTTTAAATCAATGCCTTGTATCTAAAAACTCACTTATTTTCTTCCTTTACGTTTGCTGATAATCAATCGTGAAGAAGCTTTATTTTTATTCCTTGTCTTTTTACCTTTTGCATAAACCCCTGTGCGAGAGCGAGGATGCCCCCCTGATGCTCTACCTTCACCGCCACCCATCGGGTGATCTACTGGGTTCATGGCAACTCCTCTAGTTCGTGGTCGTCTTCCCATCCAACGTCTACGTCCTGCTTTACCTAGATTCTGCAAGTTGTGATCAGAATTAGAAACTGTTCCGATGGTCGCAATACAAGCTAATAATACCATTCTAGTTTCTCCTGATGGCAAGCGTAAAATAGCATATTTGCCATCTTTAGCTGACAGTTGCGCGTATGTTCCAGCACTTCTAGCCATTGCACCGCCTTTGCCTGGTTGCAACTCAATATTATGTATTAAAGTACCAAGTGGAATATCTTTTAAAAATAAAGCATTGCCCAACTCTGGCTGTGCACTACGCCCTGCTTCTAATTTCATCCCTACTTTCAAGCCTTCGGGAGCAATAATGTATCGTTTTTCACCATCTGCATAAACAAGCAAAGCAATAAAAGCACTGCGATTTGGATCGTACTCAATGGTTTTTACAGTAGCAGGGATATTATGCTTATTACGTTTAAAATCAATGATTCTATAACGTTTTTTATGTCCTCCCCCTCTATGGCGAACTGTCATCTTACCTTTACCATTTCTACCGCCACTGCGTTTCTTTGGAGCCAATAAGCTTTTTTCAGGCTTATCCGTTGTTAGCTCCGTATATTTGTTACCAACTCTAAATCGAGAGCCGGGAGTAGTTGGATTAAATTTTCTGAGTGCCATTTTTTATTCTTTGTAGTAGTTTCTACTGTATTCAAAATATTTTTCACAATAAAGTAGGCTACCTTTTTTTGCTAAACAGATTCGTAAAAATTGATCTGATCACCTTCTTCTAAAGTGACTATTGCCTTCTTCACTAATTTCGTTTTGCCTCTCAAAATGCCTGATCTTGTATATCTGAATTTGTTTTTACGAGGCATAATAATCGTGTTCACTGATTCGACAGTTACCCCATACATATCTTCTATAGCATTTTTGATCTGTATTTTATTTGCTTTTACATCCACAAAAAAGCCATATTTTCCAAGTTTTTCCACTTGGCGATCCATTTTTTCAGATATAATTGGTCGTATAAGTATATTACGCATTTTTATAAAATTTAAAGACAAGCACAGAGGCTTTATACTTTGAATGATTGAGTTGTTGAAACAATTGAGTAAACTTAGCCTAGCTCAAACTTTCCAATGCACTTTCAGTAATCAATATTGTTTGAGCATTGAGTACCTCGTAAGTGCTAATATTATTAGCTCCTCGAATAAGTGTTCTAGGAATATTGCGAGCAGAAAGCGCGACATTTTTATCTTGCTTACCTGCAATCAATAATGTTTTTTGTCCTTCAACACCCAAGCTTTTCAATACATTAATATATTCTTTAGTCTTTGGGGAATCAAAGCTAAAATCTTCAATTACTTTGATACCATCAGACTGTGCTTTTTGGGAAAGAGCAGAGTGTTTTGCCAATATTTTCACTTTCTTATTCACTTTCAAGTCGTAGCTTCTAGGGCGTGGACCGAAAGCTCTACCGCCACCTCTAAACAAAGGACTTTTGATGCTACCTGCACGCGCTGTTCCCGTTCCTTTTTGGCGTTTAAGCTTCTTTGTACTGCCTGTTATCTCTGCACGCTCCTTCGTTTTGTGCGTACCTTGTCGTTGATTTGCCAAGTATTGCTTCACAGCTAAATAAATAGCATGATCATTAGGCTCGATGCCAAAGATGTCATCGGATAATTCAACCGTTTTGCCTGTCGCTTCGCCGTTGATATTTAAAACTTCTACTTTCATTTTGATTCGATGATTACATAAGAGCCTTTAGCACCTGGAATAGCTCCTTTAACTAAAATTAAATTTTGGTCTTTCAATACTTTCACCACTTCAAGGTTTCTCATTTTCACACGCTCACCGCCTGTTCTACCTGCCATTCTCATTCCTTTGAATACTCTCGCAGGATAAGAAGCTGCTCCAATTGCCCCTGGTGCGCGTCCTCTGTTGTGTTGACCGTGTGTACGCATCCCAACACCGCCGAAGCCATGCCGTTTTACTACCCCTTGAAAGCCTTTACCTTTGCTAGTTCCCACTACGTTTACACGCTCTCCTTCTTCAAATATATCTGCTTCTAATACATCTCCCAAGCCAACTTCAACCTCAAAATCTCTGAACTCCACTAATTTTTTCTTGGGACTAACGCTTGCTTTATCGAAATGTCCCTTAATCGCTTTAGTAGCTCGTTTTTCTTTTTTATCCTCAAAACCCAGTTGAACCGCTTCATAGCCGTCTGTATCCTCAGTTTTAAGTTGAGTAACATAGCAAGGACCTGCCTGTATCACTGTGCAAGGGTATTGTATCCCTGTTTCGCTGAAAAAGCTGGTCATGCCTATCTTCTTACCAATTAACCCTTTCATTATATATTATTTCTCAAATGGTCAAAAAAAATTCGCTACCTTGAAAATACATGGATTTAAATTAAAACTTTAAATCCATGTATCTATAGCGGAAAAATTAGTATAAAAAAGTGGTTGTTAAACTAACATTAAGCTTAATCAAATATCCTAAGAAATTGACGCTTATTATTTATTAAGTGAATTTGTTACACTTTAATTTCTACATCAACACCACTAGGCAATTCTAGTTTCATCAATGCGTCAATGGTTTTAGAAGTGGAACTATAAATATCTAACAACCGCTTATACGTACACAATTGGAATTGCTCTCTAGACTTTTTGTTAACATGAGGCGAGCGTAATACAGTAAACACCTTTTTTTGCGTTGGCAATGGAATAGGTCCTGAAACAACTGCTCCTGTTGACTTTACCGTTTTCACAATCTTCTCAGAAGATTTATCTACCAAATTGTGGTCGTATGATTTCAGTTTGATTCTAATTCTCTGTTGCATGAGATTATTTATATGAATTATGATTCTACCTTAACTTTTCCTGTTGCTTTTGCAATTACCTCATCTGCAATACTCTTTGGTGCAGGAGCATAATGAGAAAATTCCATACTAGATGTTGCTCTACCTGATGTGATGGTTCTCAAAGAAGTTACATAACCGAACATTTCTGATAAAGGCACTTTAGCTTTGATTACTTGTGCATTACCTTTCATATCCATACCTTCCATTAAACCTCTACGGCGGTTCAAGTCGCCCATTACCTCGCCTGTATAATCATCAGGTGTGATAACCTCTAACTTCATGATAGGCTCTAGGATGGCTGGTTTCGCCTTTACACATGCATGACGGAACGCCATTTTACCAGCTTGTTCAAAAGAGAAAGCATCAGAATCAACAGGGTGAAAACCGCCATCGTACAAACGCACTCTCAATGCTTCCATTTCGTAACCTGCCAATGGTCCTGTTTTCATAGCTGCTTTAAATCCTTTCTCTACAGCAGGAATGAACTCTCTAGGAATTGATCCTCCTTTAATTTCATTGACAAATTGTAAGCCTGCTTTCACTTCACCTGATTCTTCGTCTGGCAAGGCTGGCATTACCTCTACTTGGATTTTTGCGAATTTACCTCTACCACCACTCTGCTTTTTGTAGATTTCCAAATGCCGACAATTACCACTAATTGCTTCTTTGTAATTTACTTGTGGCGCACCTTGATTACATTCTACTTTAAATTCTCGTCTCAAACGGTCAACGATAATTTCCAAGTGCAACTCACCCATTCCACTGATAACTGTCTGCCCTGTATCTTCGTTGTATTCTACCTTGAAAGTAGGGTCTTCCTCAGCTAATTTCGACAAACCTACTCCTAACTTATCCAAATCTTTTTGCGTCTTAGGCTCTACTGCCAATCGAATTACAGGATCAGGGAAAGTCATACTTTCTAGCACCAACGGATTTTTCAAATCTGTTAATGTATCTCCTGTTCTAATGTCTTTGAATCCAACGCCTGCAGCAATATCACCAGCCTCAATAAATTCAATTGGATTTTGCTTATTGGAGTGCATTTGATAAAGACGAGAGATGCGTTCTTTTTTTCCAGAACGATTGTTCAATATTTGAGAACCAGCATCTAAGCGACCTGAATAAACTCTAAAGAAGCACAAGCGCCCTACATATGGATCGGTAGCAATTTTAAATGCTAATGCCGAAAATGGCTCGTCTGCTTGAGGTTTTCTAACTTCTTCTTCTTCTGTTTTTGGATTCATACCTTCTATAGCAGGAACATCTAAGGGAGATGGCAAATAAGTTACTACACCATCTAACATAGCTTGCACCCCTTTATTTTTGAAAGCAGAACCACAAAACATTGGGATGATAGAAAGGTCGCAGGTTGCTTTACGAATTGCAGTCATTAGCTCTGCTTCTGTGATACCATCTGGGTCTTCAAAGAATTTCTCCATGATATTATCATCGTAGTCAGCAACAGCTTCTACCATTTTTTCTCTATATTCTGCTACCTGCTCTACCATGTCTTCTGGAATAGGAATTTCCGTATAAGTCATCCCTTGTGTGTTATCATCCCAGATAATTGCTTTATTGGTAATCAAATCTACAACGCCTCTAAAATCATCTTCTGCACCAATAGGCAATTGCAATGGCACTGGATTTGCCCCTAAAATCTCTTTCACCTGATTGACTACCTCTAAGAAGTCAGCACCAGTTCTATCCATTTTATTAACAAAACCGATACGTGGAACGTGGTAGCGATTTGCTTGTCGCCAAACTGTTTCCGACTGAGGCTCAACGCCACCAACCGCACAAAACAGCGCAACTACACCATCCAATATTCTCAAAGAACGCTCCACCTCAACAGTGAAATCAACGTGACCTGGTGTATCAATAATGTTAACTTGATAGTCTTGATCTCGATACTTCCAAGTTGTTTTAGTAGCAGCAGAAGTAATGGTAATACCTCTTTCCTGCTCTTGCTCCATCCAATCCATAGTAGCGGCACCGTCATGTACCTCTCCTATTTTATGGGTAATACCTGTGTAATACAGGATACGCTCGGTAGTAGTTGTTTTACCGGCATCAATATGGGCAGCAATACCGATGTTCCTTGTGAATGTTAAATCCCTTGCCATGATTTAGAAATTAACCCTTGTGTTTGTTTTTAAATTAAATCCTTGTTTCTTGTGCTTTTTTCATATTTAAAATGCAATATAGTCCTTGTTAATACATTGCATTTTTTTCAAAATTAAATTAGCGAACTCTAAAGTGGGAGAAAGCCTTATTTGCTTCTGCCATTCTATGAGTATCATCTTTTTTCTTTACAGCAGCACCTTCATTCTTTGAAGCTGCAATGATTTCATCTGCTAATTTATTAGCCATTGACTTACCATTGCGTTTGCGAGCATACAAAATTAGCCACTTAATACCTACTGAAATTTTGCGATCAGGTCTGATTTCTGTTGGAATTTGGAAAGTCGCCCCACCAATTCTACGGCTCTTTACCTCTACGGCAGGCATCACATTGTTTAATGCTTTTTTCCAAAGTTCGTAACCATTCTCACTTTTTGTTTTCTGATTCACTCGATCTATGGCATCATAGAAAGATTTAAAAGCAACACTTTTCTTGCCGTCCCACATCATATTGTTAACAAAGCGAGTAACCAAAGGATCGCTAAATCTTGGATCAGGTGCCAAATATCGTTTTTTCGCTCGTTGCTTCCGCATAGTTTAATTTATATTTTGAAGGTTCAAAGTTGCTAAATACGATGAACAATTATTTTACTTTATAAAAAAATGATTACTTCTTAGGTTTTTTCGTTCCGTACTTAGAACGGCTTTGTTTTCTACCATCAACGCCTGCGGTATCTAAAGTACCTCTTACAATATGATAACGCACCCCTGGCAAATCTTTTACCCTTCCACCTCTAATCAATACAATAGAGTGTTCTTGCAAGTTATGTCCTTCTCCCGGAATATAAGCAATCACCTCAATACCATTAGTCAACCTCACCTTAGCCACCTTACGCAAAGCAGAATTTGGCTTCTTTGGGGTTGTTGTATAAACCCTAGTGCAAACCCCTCTTTTTTGTGGACAAGAATCTAATGCTCTTGACTTGCTAACAGACTTTTGTAATACCCTTCCTTTTCTAATTAATTGTTGTATAGTAGGCATCGTATTGCGTTATTTTTTATAGAATCGTGCAAAAGTAGGAATAAAAGCATAAATAACCAACTTAAGACTCACAATTTATTTGATTAATTTATTTTTCTTAGTGCTTTTACTGTACTTTAATGTAAGTGCTTGCTCCTCAAAAATCACAGAATTGAATGGTAATAATGATTGTGCTTTTGTGGAACTAGGTGCGAAAAATGCGAGTGCAAAGATACTACTTTTTTTCAGAAAAAAAAATTCATTTGACAAAAAACTATTGATAAAGTATTAAAAAACCTTAACATCTTTTTAAGAACCTTATAGTCAAACTAAAACAAAACAAAAAAAACAACATGCTAATTTATTTTTTACTTTCTATATTGAATAAATTGACAGATTGTTAGTTGTTTTATAGTGATGAGTTTTTTCTTGTTACAGAAAAAGACAAGTTAAAAGGTTTTAGTAAATAAATAATCTGTGGCAGACGACTTATCATTTATTTTCAATGATAGCCTAGTGATTCGTGGAATTACAAAAATTTAATTAGCTTTGAAATAGCAATTCTAATGATTTCTAATTGAATATTATCGAACTACAAAATACAATGAAAAAATTAACCATTACCTTATTATTCTTACTCGGTTTTACCCACTATTGTCAAGCACAGTTTTTCAAGGCTGGTATTGTGGGCGGCATCAATGTTAGTCAAATAGACGGTGACTTGATTGCTGGCTATACGAAACTAGGCTTAAATGCTGGCTTTGTATCGGAAATTCCTATTTCTGACCGCTTATTTGTTAATTTAGAGTTATTGTTTTCTCAAAAAGGTAGCAGTACTGCGCTTAAATTGAGCAATATCGCTGATGATTTTACCATCGTTACAGACTATGCTTCTATTCCTATTTTAATAAAGTTTAAAGATTTAAAAGGTGGGTTAATTTTTGGAGCAGGTTTCTCTATCAATCGGCTGGTTCGCAACAAATTTACAGTTAATGGTCTTGATCTAACAGATAACCTAATGACAGGTGCGCGCAAACCTAAAAATTGGGACTTTAGCGGTCTTCTTGATCTTTCGTATATGTTTAAATCTAAAAAACAGGGGCGAGCCGAAGTATGGGGCATTGGCGGAAGGTTTAGTTATTCGCTCCTTTCTTTTAGAAGGGATAATGTAGCAGGTGTTGAAGAAACTCAATTCCACAACATCATGAGTTTTCGCACCATTTTCTTATTTAGTGGATTGTTGCAAAAAAAGAAAGTATAGACTACACTAAATAGTCAGTCAAGATAAAATTGACGATTGCTTTTGGCGTTTTTTGCTCCCTAGCTGTGTTACAAAGCCTCGCTGTAGCTTTGGCTATGCCTACGTTTTCCGCCTTGCTAGGGAACAAAAATCACTCAACATCAACCCGCGTCATTTTAACGTTGACTAACTACTAAGAAACAAAATCCACTCAAAACTAAGCCAACATTATTAACTTGACTGACTACTTAGCAAATGTTTACCCAAATATAGCATTGACAATATTAGACTTGTTCGGCTAGGGCAGATTGGTGAAAAAATTGGGCTATTTTCAACCAATTGAAGGCTTTTTGAGGGCGCATAGCCACCATAGCTACATAACCGAAAAAAGACATAAAGTGGGAAGAAAAGAGTCAATTTTAGCCCGATATGATACCAGCCAAACAAGTCTATTATTGAGCTCATAATTGTATGTTTCTCCTCCTACAAAATAGCACACCTTCAAAAAAAAAAATTTCACACAAGACACCAAAATTGAATCTATAGACATCTCTATTGTTGTAAATGTTTTTACCCCACTTTTAAATTATTTGTTAATGATGTAAAAATTCATACATCATTAACAATAAACAAGTTATCTCAAAAATTATGCTTTAAATTTTGCGTCTTTTTTTTTTTGTAAAAATTTTTTAGCCCTTTTTAACTAAAAAAATAGTTTTAAAACTAAAAAATTAGTTATACCTTTGTAACCTATTTTCAACATAAACCATAAACAATATGAAATCAATTAAAAACAATTTTTCCCAATTCCTACTATGTAGCTTTAGCCTCGCGCTCTGTATCAGCCTGTTTTATGCCTGTCAAAATTCTCGTAAAGGGAGTAGTCATAGCGAGCGCGATTATACGTCTTCACAAAGCGCGAAAAGCGCTCCTAAAGATTATCAGACAAATAACTACGCACCGCCTCCCCCCCCACCACCAAGACCTAAAACTAAACCTACTTCTACCTCTCGAATAACTACCACCACCACAACAACTACCACAACTACAACAACACCTGCTAAACCTGCACCTGTATCTAAAAAAGTAGTAACTGGAGAAATCGCAGAAGAGGAAGCAACAGAAGATGGTGATGCATGGATGACTCAAGACGACCGTAGACAGCAACCTACCAATAATGAAAGTTATGATATAATTCGTGAAAATCCATTTTTGGCTGTTAATAACAATCCCTTATCTACTTTTTCTATTGATGTAGATGCGGCTTCTTATAGCAATAGCAGGCGTTTTATCAACAGCAATCAACTCCCCCCAAAAGATGCAGTACGTATTGAGGAATTTATCAACTATTTTACCTACGACTACCCCGAACCTAATAACGAACACCCTTTTGCCATTCATACCGAAATTGGGCGCACGCCTTGGAATAGTGACAATATTTTATTGCATGTGGGTTTGCAAGGCAAAAAAATGAATTTGAGTGAAGCTCCGAATAGCAATCTCGTTTTTCTATTGGATGTGTCTGGTTCAATGGGTTCGTCCGATAAGTTGCCTTTACTTAAAAGTGCGTTGACCATGCTTACTGAACAAATGCGTCCTCGCGATAGAGTTGCGATTGTGGTGTATGCAGGGGCAGCAGGCTTGGTATTGCCGTCTACTTCTTTTGATGAGAAAGATAAAATTTTAAAAGCCCTTGATAATCTGTCGGCAGGTGGCTCTACCGCGGGAGGAGCAGGCATCAAATTGGCCTATAAAATTGCAAAAGAAAACTTTATTGAAGGAGGCAACAACCGCATTATTTTGGCTACAGATGGCGACTTTAATGTAGGAGCTTCGTCGGATGCTCACATGGAGCGTTTAATTGAGAAAAAGCGAAAATCAGGCATCTTTTTAACCGTTTTGGGCTTTGGAATGGGCAATTATAAGGATTCTAAAATGGAAAAACTCGCCGATAAAGGCAATGGTAATTATGCCTATATTGATAATTTGATGGAAGCTAAAAAGGTATTGGTCAATGAAATTAGCGGCACACTATATACGATTGCAAAGGATGTGAAGGTGCAAATTGAGTTTAACCCAGCTAAGATAAAAGCCTATCGCTTAATTGGTTATGAAAACCGACTGCTCGCCGATGAAGATTTTAATGACGACACCAAAGATGCAGGCGAATTGGGTGCTGGACATACCGTAACAGCCCTTTATGAGCTTGTTCCTGTGAATGGCAACAGCCCCACCGCTAAGGTAGACCCTTTGAAATACCAAAAAAGCGACATCAAACCCACTGCCCTATCTACCAATGAATTGTTGACCGTAAAATTCCGCTACAAACAACCCGAAGGCTCTGTTAGTCAGTTGATTGAGCAGCCTGTTAAGGAAACTAATTTGGGACAAGTATCCAATAATTTTACCTTTTCGGCAGCCGTAGCAGGTTTTGGGATGTTGTTAAGAGAGTCAAAATTTAAGGGCAAGGCAGATTTTAAAATGGTCAGAGAAATGGCAAAACGCGCTAAAGGTGCTGACAAAGAAGGCTATCGTGCTGAGTTTATTCGCTTAGTGGAAATGAGCGAAATGATGGCTTCGAGGTAGGTGGATTTTTAGCTCTTTAGCTATTAGAATTTAGAAATTCACTTCGCACAAGCAAAAATTAACCACAAAACACAACACATATTTATTTTAACATAATCCACAAAACACAACTCAAAAACTGTTTTGTGGATTTTTTACTTTTTTTCATAAAAAAATAAGTCTATTTTAAAATATCAACAGCTAACACAAAAATCTGATTATCAATACATAACACACTGAAAAGCATTTAAAAAAGCGGATCAATTTTGTTTTCTGTCTTTAGTGTTCTGTTAGAATACTTGTATTTTTGGCTTAAAATTACAAAACTAAAAATTCCCACTATGATTCGCATTTTATTAAAAGTGTTATGCCTTTCTATTTTCTTACCATTATGTTTGAAGGCACAGAACTCTATCCTAAAAACAAGAGTATTAACTAATCAATTTAACCAATCAGCTGCCTACTTAATAATAAGTTTAGAAGAAGGTAATTTATCATTAGAAACAATTACAGAAGTTAATTTTGATGTAAGATTGTTAACTGACTCTGATAAGGCACATTTTATTAATACCCAAAATGCTGTTTATCAAGAAAGTACTCGTTGTGGTAGTCATACAACTACTGTAACAGTCAATAGTCCTAGGCATATTACCTATAACATTGTTAATCCTGATGGTTTATGCCTTCAATCCAAGTCTACTACTCATACTCCAATAGTTAATAGAAGTGAAGCTCTTGTAATGTTAGTTGTTGGAAGATTTATACTTCCAAGTTGTGGGCGGCTTGAGATAGAAATAAGTAATCCTAGCATTAAAAGTTTATCCTGTTCCGCTACACTTCCTAGTAATTGTATAGACATAATTACAAATAATGTAACAACTTATGATTATATTATTGATAATAGTGATTGTCCAACATTACCTTCTTCCCTGCCGCAAAAAGCGAATAAAGCATCTACTACTCTAAATGCAGAACATAGTATCTACCCAAATCCAACTAATGATTTTTTTACTATTACAAAAGCAAATGGTAATGGGATGATACAAATATTTGATATTAAAGGGCAATTAGTTTACCAAGAAGAATTAATAGCACATCAAAAAAACATTTATACAGACAATTGGCAAACTGGGCTTTACATTGTAAAAATCATTGATTTTGCTACTCAAAAAGTAGAGCAGCACAAGCTAAGTGTGGTCAAGCACTAACTAAAATGGTATGTTTCATTTTCTTACTAACACTTTGTTTCTAAAATTGCTATTTAGATATTTAGGCTTTTGGCTATTTAGCTTTAAAAAATCAGCAACTAATTTTTAATTTTTCTTGGTCGAAAAGTATGATATTTAAGACATAACACTGAAATAATTAATTTAACAATTAAAAACTACATATAGGTACATTGCAAACAGTAAATGATATCGTTTATTGTTTGCAATTTTCTTTTTTACTTAAAAAAACTAGGCTCGTTCTCACTTACAAAGCCCTATTTTTTCTAATAACCAATTCCTATCAGTAATGCTCTGTGTATTACTCAAAACGTCCATCAAATGCTGCTTTGTATATCTTTCCTCGAATAAGTATTTAACAAAATGTACAAAATTTTTAAATGGTGCAATAAAGGCTTTGGTTTTCTTTTCTTCTCTAATCGCTCTATCTAAATACCTACTAAACGATTGAATCAGTCGTTCCAATTCATCAAAATAAGCACCATTTAAACAGTGTTCCTCATAGTAACTTTTTAGCAATAAAATACGTTCATTAATAAAATCATACGAGTTATTGTTTTTAAACTGATTTAGTAATGAAATCGCTTCTTGATACTGTTTTTCTGCAAAAGCAATGCGTGCCGTATAATATAAACGAATATTTTCTTGTTCATTTTCTTTTAAATAGGGACTATACTGCGGAATAAACTCTTTTTTTGCCCATTGATATTCTTTTAAAAGCATAGCAATTGTAAAAATATTGGCAAAATGCGCCTGTTCTAATTGCCCATTAATAATACAAATATTTTGATTTAATCCTATTTTGTAAATCTCTAATACCAATTTAAGAAAATTCTGTTCTTTATCCTGATAATATTGATAACGTTTAATGCAAATATTAATCAACCATATTAGAATATTCATTTGCTCACCCTGTTTAAATAAATAAATATACTTTTTAGCATAAATATACATTTCTTTAACTTTCAATAATTCTACATCAATATGTTCAAGTTCTTCTGTTTTTTTATTCAGACTAAGAAACAGTTCATAATAAGTATTTACCAATACATTACTTTGACAATATTTATTTTCATTGATAATGTGTAAAATGCTTTTAGGCGATAAAAAAGAAATTGTGGTAGGTAAAATATCATTAAGATTAGTTAACAAACATTGATATTTTAAAATAGAACTCATGCAAAAAGTTTCCAAACTATTCACCATAGCAACCAAAGCTTCGGTGGCTATGGTACTTTTTTTGTCATCAATATACTGATATATTATTTTATTAAGCAAATAAACATTGTATTGATAGTCTATATCTTTGGCAGGATATCCAACAAGTATTTTTTTAGTGGCTTCTACCGATTTAAGAAAATAATCATCCATATTTCGCTTTTTGTAAGCTTCTAAAAGCAGCTGCTGCCGTAACATCTGATTATCTTCTATTTCCAACTCTTTCCTTACCAAATAGTTCTCCAACAACTTAGTCAGCTCTGATAATAGACTATTAATTCTATTACTTGACAAGCCAGTTCTCTCTACACATTCTGTTAGATTAAATTTTTCATGAGTAAAATCTGGATAATATTTTCTACAAAAAGCAAATATTTTCTGAATCTGTCCTTTAGCTGTTTTGATATAATTTCGGTTAAATGCTCTTATTTCTTCACTGGATAAAGATTTTAAGAGATGAACGCTCTTTCTTTCTTGCATATTTCTATTTTTCGGGGGTATAAATAGGGGTTTAATCGCTTTTTTATCTACTCCAAAAAGTATTGCCTGCCTATACAATTCGCTTTATTATTGTAGTACATAACTTATAAGGCAAAAACCAAAAAGCCTAACAATAAATAGAGTAGATATACTTTACCAAAATTAACAAATAAATTATGAATAGCTTAAAATTCTAGCACTTATTTAGAGTTTAAAAAGTTATTTATAAACTAAATAGGTTAAATAATTAATTAAAAAAATAAAGCAATCTTCCCCAAACAACTCCTCAAAAGAATATAAACATATTTCATATACCTTCTCTAATCGCTGGGAAAAACCTTACCCTTATAGGTCTATAAAATGATTAGAAATTATTAAAGATGTTATCATCATATATACTACAACGTATACAGGCAAGGGTATAGACAATGCTCATATCTTGTAGTAACTAAAGGTTAGTAGCTCATAAATGAGTTGTTGCAAGCATTAAAAATATATTTTTTCCAAAACAAAAATTTCATCAAAAGTTATTTTTTTAACTATTTCTATATGCTTATAGCCACATTTACAAAAACAATAGCTACCCTAAATTTTAGTCATTTACCAAAAAAAATTATCCCATTTTAAAATTCACCGACATGAAACAATTTATCACAAAATCAATTGCAACAGCATTACTTAGTCTTTTTGCTTTAACAGCATTTGGTCAAACTAATTTTATTGAATTTGATAGCCCTGCTACACTCAAGCTAGAGCGAGAACAGCAAGAAAAACTGGAGAAAGTTCAGGCTCTGTCTCATTATAAAAATGCCGAAGTTGTTATAATAAATCCGCTTGAAAAAAGCTTAAAAGAGCAAGTACTCTCTTTCAAAATCCCTTATTATCAATGCAATCTAAAATACATTTATAAAAATTCAATATATAACTCAACTAATGATTTTTCTTGGTATGGAGAGCTACAAGGGGATGATAGAACAAGCTGTAGTATAGGTTCTATTCATTATGTGAAACGCAATAGAAAGACATTTGGACAAATTATAATTGGAAACGACACTTATGAATTTATTGATATTGGAAACGGCAAGCATTTATTCTATCAAATCAATGATAAAGCCTTTGAAGGAAAATATTGTGGCGTTGATCACAAAACAACTATTGGGAAAATTCAGGAGCAGCCTCCTCATTCACACAAAGCCTGTGCAGACAATAACACAGTGGGTATTCTTGTACTTTTCACACCTAATGCCAATGATTTAGTGGCTGATATTCAAACAACAGCAGAATTGAGTGTTGCCCAAATACAACAAGCATTTCAAAATTCCCACATATCTAATAGCCGTATTCGAGTAAGTTTAATAGATGTGCTTCCTTTTGGTTTTACGGAAACCGGTAGTATGGCAGTAGATGTGGATGATCTAGCAAATGATCCAGCTGCTCAACTACTAAGAGCACAAAACGAGGCCGATTTAGTGGTCATGTTAGTTGATGAAAGTTATGGAGGAAACTTAGGTAGAGTTCAAGCAATTGGTATTGACTTTGATGGTTCATATGCCTTGGTTCAAGCACCAAGTTCTCATAGTAAAAAAGTATTTGCTCATGAGGTAGGCCATCTACTAGGCGGTAGACATGATACTGACTCAAACGGTACGATAGAACATGGCTATACATTTAAAAAGTGGTTTTTAGGAAGAAAGTACGGAACAATTATGGTTAGTGGTAGTAGTGTTAAGAGTAAAAATAGGATTTTACATTTCAGTAATCCAAATGTTGAATATGAAGGGGAAGATACAGGGACTAATAGTAGTAATGATAATGAAACTCATTTTGAAAATACTGGACCAATCATCTCTCAATTTTTCCCCAATGAGCAACCAGATTTTTCAATAATTCTTAATGGTCCTTCTTCTATTTGTTATGGTTCCTACTCCTCGTTTAGTGCCATAGTAACCTGTGGACAAATCCCTTACACATTTTTATGGCAAAAAAGTGTAAATGGCATAAATTGGTTTACGGTTGGCTCAGGTCAATATTATACTCATTATCAACCATCTTCCCCTAATTCCTATGGCTTTTTACATTTACGTCTAACAGTCACAGATGCAACAGGAGAATCTTTATCGCAACACAGAACTATATATTTAACCTCAACAGGTCCAGGCGGGCTAGATTGTGGTGGCTTTGAGCGAACAGCACCCCAAATCGAAGCAAATATTTACCCCAATCCAATAAACAGCAATTCTACATTAAACTTAGCATTGGATAAGGAGTATTCTCAATTGTCTGTAATTTTAATTGATCACTTTGGTAATACTGTTTTCAAAAAGGAATTTGCCAATCCAAAAGAAGTCCTCTCAATTACTACCGAACAGATGCCATTGCAAACAGGCATCTACTACCTCAAAATAATTAGTGATGAGGCAGAAACAGCTTCTGTATTAAATATTATAAAGTAAAATAAATATGAAAATTCACTAACTTATTGCTATCAAAACGGTATGTTTCAAATCCTGTGCTTTTTCTCCAAACAGTTTGTAGCTATTTTAACAGTTCGTAGATTCGTGATTCGTATTTCGGCACTTTTTTGATAGTTGATTTCCTTTTGAATAGTTTGTGTAGCGACAGCTTTAGCTGTCATAATGCCTTGAACATTAGAAAAAATAGGTCTATTAGAAAAGGTCAAAAAGTAATTTTTCATGACTCATTTCTAACAGCTAAAAATCCAAAATTCTAAATATCCATTTTAGAGACAAAGTGTTAGGATGATAATGAAACATACCATCAAAACTCTGCACAGAGTATATTCTTTTTTTCAAAAAATAAATATATACTGTGCAGAGTTTAAGTGCCAAGCACTATTTAATGGCTCCCTGACTCTGCCCTAAAGCACTGAAAATCAACACTTTAATATTTTAGCTTTAGGGAGTTAATTTTACATAGGTACTTAAAAATAAAAGAGTGTGTCAGAAAAAGAGGGATTTCGTATAATAATTATTGCCCTTAATCTTAAA
>JAHDHV010000622.1 GCA_020631155.1 Bacteroidota bacterium
TATTTTAATGAATAATTTAACGAAAAGTATGGCATGAAATTATTGGACTGCACCCATTCACAACTCACAATTCACAACTTTCAATTAAAAGCTGTCGCTACACAAATATTCCATTAAGGAATCACAACTCAAAAAATTCACAACTCACAATTCACAACTTTCAATTAAAAACTATCAACTCCTTCAAAGAGGCTAAAATCAAATTGGTTTCCTTATCCAGTTTCGCCATTTCCGTCAATATTTCCTGTGGACTTCGTAGCGGTGCTTCCTCAGGCGTATTCGGGTTTTTTGGCGATAAATCAAAGGTATTTTCATCCAATTCCTTTATGGCAAAAGTCCACGATTGTTCAGATTCTTTTTTCGACTGTTGAAATGCCACAAATTCCTTCATATCGGCATCATTCAGCGGATTGGTTTTACCCAATTTGCGTCCGGGATCGAGTTGGTAGTACCAAATTTTTTGAGTAGGCTCGCCTTTTTGGAAAAAGAGAACGACCGTTTTCACACCTGCACCTGTAAAAGTGCCAGCAGGCATGTCCAATATGGTGTGCAAATTGCAAGATTCCAGCAAATGTTTCCGCAAGGCAGTAGAAGCGTTATCGGCATTGCTCAAAAAGGTATTTTTAATCACAACGGCTGCACGTCCGCCAGCTTTGAGGGATTTGATGAAATGCTGCAAAAAGAGAGAGGCCGTTTCGCCCGTTTTAATGTTGAAATTTTGCTGTACTTCCTTGCGCTCCTTGCCACCAAAAGGGGGATTGGCCAAAATAACATGATGGCGATCTTTTTCTTGTATATCTTGAATATTTTGGCTTAATGTATTGATGTGCACAAGGTTAGGAGCTTCAATGCCATGCAATATCATATTCATAATGCCAATTACATAAGCGAGGTTCTTTTTTTCTTTTCCGTAAAAAGTGCTTTCCTGCAAAATTTTAAGGTTAGTAGTCGTTTGGTCCATTCGCTTATACATATGCTCGTAGGCTTCACACAAGAAACCGCCCGAACCTGCCGCAGCATCATAGACTGTTTCGCCAATTTGTGGGTCAATCACCTGTATCATCGCCCGAATCAGTGGGCGCGGTGTATAATACTGGCCGCCATTTCGACCAGCATTGCCCATGTTTTTAATCTTACTTTCGTAGAGGTGACTGAGTTCGTGTTTGTCTTTAGAAGAATGGAAAGGCAGTTTATCGGCATACTCCAAGACCGTTCTTAGGATGTATCCGCTTTGTATTTTGTTTTTAAGCTCCGAAAAAATTTCCCCGACTTTATATTCGATGGTTTTTGGGCTATCCGCCTTTTCTTTAAATTTAGAGAGATAAGGAAACAACTCCTCATTCACAAAATCAACCAAGTCTTTGCCAGTCAAACCCAAATTATGGTCAGCTTTGCCGTCTGCTCCTTTAGGCACTGCCCATGTATCCCAGCGATATTTTTCCTCAAGGGTAAATGCATAAGTTTTCCCTGTCAATGCTGCTTCCTTAGCTTTTTTTTGTTCCAATGCATCCAAATAACGCAGGAATAAAACCCATGAAGTTTGCCCGATATAATCTAATTCGCTGTCACATCCCGGGTCTTTCCAGAGCGCATCATCTATATTTTTAAATATTTGTTCAAACAAATTGCGTTTTTTTAGTAGTTGGCAATATTCCAAAGGAGTTCAAAATTGCTTTATACTGCTCATTTTGAGTCCTTTAGTTGTGAAATCCAAAGATAGACATTAATTTTTAGATTTTTAGATTTTTGGATTTTTGGATTTTTGGATATTTAGAAATTTAGCTTTTTAGCTGTTAGAAATTAGATTTTAGAGAATAGAAATTAGAAGTTGAACGTAATTCGTAATTAATTTATAGGCAAAGCCTATACGTTTAGTTCGGCGCGAGGCACAGCCTCACAGCTGTAATATAACAGGGGCGAGGTTCCAGCTCGCGCCGAACCAAATTTGTAGCCTCTGGCTACACTCACACTAAAACAAATAAAAAATTTAACAGCTTTTGTTTTTGTCTTGTTCTTCACTTTGATTTTTTAATAAATTCATGCGAAACTCCAATAGTTCTTTTCGAGCGGCTAAAGCTTCTTCCTCAGTTAAATCTTGTGGAATTAACATTGATTCTGCTATTTCTTCATCAGTATACTCTTTGCGTAGTTCCTGATATATTTTTTCATATTTTTTCATTGATTTTTGGATTTTTAGAAGTTAGAGAACAGAAATTAGATGTTAGAGATCAGATTTTTATAAAAAACGGAACAAGTAATTAAATTTTAGATACGGAATTTTATTGTATTATTACTGCTTTTGTCTATTTCTATCAAATAACCGTCAAATAAACAAGTAATTGATAATCAAAGATTTATGTTAGTGTTTTTGTGTTTTTCTGTTTTATGATCAAATAAGATTTAAGCCCAAAAAGGAATGGAATTACAGACACTTTTTCGGCGAATAAATTCTCCCTTACGGTACGTAGTGGAGAATTCATTCACCAACAAAAAAAGGTTCTAAGAATCAAAAAATGACTCCTAGAACCTTCTAGTTATTTCTTTATTCGTGGGAGACGCAATTCATGGAGACGCAAG
>JAHDHV010000623.1 GCA_020631155.1 Bacteroidota bacterium
TAAGTAGTCAGTCAAGATAAAATTGACGATTGCTTTTGGCGTTTTTTGCTCCCTAACTGTGTTACAAAGCCTCGCCGTAGCTTTGGCTATGCCTACGTTTTGCGCCTTGCTAGGGAACAAAAATCACTCAACATCAACCCGTCATTTTAACATTGACTAACTACTAAGGCAAAAAAACACTATTTTTACCCAATAGATAAATTACAGCAATGAAATATAAAGATTATTATAAAATACTTGGGGTTTCTAAAAATGCAACTAAGGAAGAAATCAAAAAGGCATATAAGAAATTAGCCAAAAAATACCACCCTGACCGCAATCAAGGTAATAAAGCGGCGGAAGAAAAATTTAAGGACATCAACGAGGCGCATGAAGTACTGAGTGACCCCGATAAACGAGCAAAATTTGACCGCTTTGGCTCCGATTGGAAACGCTATCAACAGCGTGGCGGTGGCGGTGCTAATTTTGATGATTTTTTTAAACAATGGGCTGGAAATCAAGGTGGTGGCTCACAGTTTAACATCAACGATTTAAACGATTTGTTCAATCAAACAAGTGGTGGTCGTGGTGGTAGTATTTTCGATATTTTATTTGGCAGAGGTGGCGGCTTTGGCAATGCTGGTGGTCATAGATTTAACCAAAAAGGGCAGGATTTAAAAACGGAAGTCTATATTTCGCTAGAAGAAGCCTATAACGGAACTACTCGAATTATTGAGGTAAACGGGCAAAAACTTCGCATTAAACTCAAGAAAGGAACAACCGATCAGCAGCAATTGAAGCTTAAAGGCAAAGGGGGCAAAGGCAGTAATGGCGTACCTAATGGAGATTTATACATCAAGGTAAACATTAGCAAACATACGCATTTTGAGCGCAAAGGCGATGACCTCCACTGTAGCATCCCCATTAGTGTGTTTGCGGCTGTTTTGGGCGGAAAAGTACAAATTCCAACCTTGAAAGGCAGTATCAAAATCAATATTCCGAAAGGAACGGATAGTGGTAAAGTGCTGCGTTTGAAGGACTTAGGAATGCCCAAAGCCAAAGATAATAGCCAATATGGTAGTTTGTTGATTAAAATAAAAATTGAAGTGCCTAAGCAATTGAATGACAAAGAGAAAGCTCTATTTGAAGAATTAAAGGAAATAAGAATGTAAGGATAACAGCTTATTTTTTGTAAAAATCCCTGTATTTAAATAAGTAAGTAGATGAATAAATAACTACCTCATTTATTATAAATCATTGATAATAAATTAGTTACCTCATATCTCTTATCTCAAATCCTTAAGTCTAAGTATTTATTTTTTCCTAAAAATCACATTTATAAAAAAAATTATTTAGATTAGCAATCTGTAAGTTACTATTTCCAGATTTCTAATTTAAATATTTTTTATACAAAATGAAAAAAAACACGACTACTCCCCTGATTTTATTTTGTTTATTAACACTACTATTTGTTGCTTGTAATACCCAATCTGAAAAAAGCACAACAGATACACCTTCAACAACAGAAACTACAACTGTTACACAAGAAGAAACTACAACTGCTACTCCATCAGAAGCGAGTACTACAACAGAAGTAGAGAAAACCGAAACAGCTGCTCCTAACGAATCAACAACTGTTGAATCTACCGAAAAGGAAGCGACAACAGAAAGTGAACCGACACCAACTAATGAGGCTACAACAACAGAGACTGATGCGCCTTCCCCTGCTCCCAAAGCTGAAGAAACCTCAAAACCTAAAGCTGCGGCAGGCACTTTGAAAGGTGATGCTCAAAGATTAGCGGAACTGTTATGTAAATCGCAAAAACTGGTAGAAGACGCGCTTACTGCTGGTGATGGAATGGATGCGAAATTAAATGAGGCAAATCAATTGAAAGGTGAATATGAAAAAATGAAAAAAACCTGTCAAGAGCAACATAGTGACTGGACAAGTTTTTTAAAAACCCTCACAACTGCTGTTACTGACTGTGGTGGTGATCCACAAGGTTTATGATTGTCCATTGACTTCGACAATAAAAAATGGATTTAACAAATCTTCCTTATTATACTGTAAAGTGCCATTACCTTCGGGCAGTGCCGTTACTGTTGCGCCTGCTTCTTGAGCAATAATGTGTCCTGCTGCAATATCCCACTCCATTGAAGGACCGAAGCGCGGATAAATATGTGCTGTTCCTTCGGCAACCAAGCATAATTTCAGAGAACTGCCTGCTGGAACCATTTTTACGTCTGCATACTTCTGTCGCTGTGCTTCAATATATGCCTCCGTTTTAGGCTTCAAATGAGAGCGGCTGACAATAATGTTTACTATATCCTCCGCACCTGCTTTGATAGCACTAATTGGTTGAAAATCAGCACCTTTGCTTGTCGATTTAAAGCTCCCTTCTCCTTTTCTAGCGTAATAAGTAACCCCCGTTACAGGCACATAGATAACCCCTAATACAACCTCGCCTTTGTGGATAAGTGCAATATTAACCGTAAATTCTCCATTTCTTTTGATAAATTCTTTTGTCCCATCCAAAGGGTCTATCATCCAACAATACTCCCATGCTCCACGCTCCTCGTAATCCTTCTGTTT
>JAHDHV010000624.1 GCA_020631155.1 Bacteroidota bacterium
TAACAGAGCTCCACAGCTTGTTTTTTGCCATAATAATTAGGCATATTTTGTGCAAAAATATCAGCAATAGGCAATAATAAACAAATGATGAGGAGACCTTGTACTGCTGAAAATAAGTGTTTCATGATGGGAAATTTAGATGATGTGAAATGAACTGTGTCAAAAATACAAACTTTTTGATTTTATCCTTAATTTTGCATGGGAAAATTAAAGCCTTATCTTTAGGCTACCAAGTTGTAGTGTTATTTCAACATAGTGTTAAAAAAAACAAAATTCGTAATTCGTAATTTCTAATTCGTAATTAAAAAAAGCATGTCTGCATTAAAAAATTTATACAACAAAGAATTGTTCCAGTATATTGGAAAAAAAATAAAAGAATGTCATCCGTCTTTTAATCAAAAAGAATTTGAGGCGCGAATATATGATGATGAGTGGGAAAATCGCGAATTAAAGGCGCGCACTCGACATACAACACTTTCCTTACGCCCTTCACTACCTGATGATTATGCAGAAGCACTAAAGATTTGCTTAGCTACTGCGGAAAATATGAAAAAGGATAAATATGATAATTATGCCTTGACCTGCTTTCCCGATTTTGTGGAAGTATATGGATTAAATGATATTGATATTTCGATACCAGCACTCGCTCAACTGACTTCTTTGGTGAGTTCAGAGTTTGCGGTGCGCCCTTTTATTGAAAAGTACCCCAAACGCATGTATCAAAGCATGTTGGAGTGGACACAAAGCAAGGATGTACACATTCGGCGGTTGGCGAGTGAGGGGATTCGTCCGCGTTTGCCTTGGGGTAGGGCATTGGTTGCCTTAAAAAAAGACCCTGCACCGATTTTGCCCATTTTGGAGCAGCTTAAAAACGATCCAGAACTATATGTGCGCCGTTCTGTCGCCAACAACCTCAACGACATCGCCAAAGACCATCCCAAAATTGTATTACAAACCCTTCAAAAATGGCAACAGCAGCCTACCCCCGAAATTCAATGGATTACCAAACACGCTACACGTACCCTCATCAAAGCAGGGCATCAGGAAGCTTTGCAGTTGCTTGGTTTTTCGCCAAATCCAGAGGTGCAAGTCACTGATTTTGAGGTAGATAAGTCTGTTATACAAATGGGAGATAGCTTTACTTTTTCCTTTAATGTTATTTCTGAAAATAAAGAAAAAACGCAGGCACTGGTTATTGATTATGCCATGCATTTTACAAAAGCCAATGGTAGTACTTCGCCTAAAGTGTTTAAATTATTAACTAAAAAAATCGCTCCTAATGAGACAATTTCTATCAGCAAAAAACACAGTATTCGCCCGATTACTACCCGAAAATATTATGCTGGAAAACAATTGATAGAAATAAAAATTAATGGGGTAAGCTTTGGCAAAAAAAGCATTGAATTGGAGTGCTAAGTGCCTAGATATAAGATAGGAGACATAAGACTTAAGATAATTAACTCACTATTAATAGTTTACAGTAAGTTCAAATGTCGTTTAATTTTGTCTAACTTGACAATGGTATATTACTCTTTTTTTTCCATTCAAAACGTTGATTTGACTAAATACTCACCATCAAAAACATTGATCCGTAGATTCGTGATTAGGTGTTTTTTTTGATAAGGGTTTTCTTTTTTTATCATTTCTGTAGCGAAGGCTTTAGCCGTCATAGCTCTTATAAAAATATAGCAATCAGTAAGTTAAATGAAATTTAAAATATAATTAATCGTTGCCAGTTTCTGATTTCTGACAGCTAAATAGCCAAAAAGCAATTTTTCTATTAAAGTATTAGGAGTGATATTAAGTAGATGTAGAATTGTTATCAAAGATAGAGAAAAAACTGCACAGACAAGCAATTTGTTGAAAATAATTTATTTTTATTATTTTTTAAGTTGAAAAATATTTTAAGCACCTGTATTAAGTTAATCAATGAATGATTTTGTGGTAAAGTTTTGATAAAAAATTAGTTACATGATATTTTATGTTTAATGTATTATATCTGAATATTTTTAAATTTGATTCAAAATTATTTTTTAGGCAAAAAAACTTTTAAATATGAATTACATGCTGTATATTTGCCAACATAACAATAGCTACAGTTAAATGTAGGTACTGTTACATATAGATGTATAAAAACTGCACACACATTTTTATGGGGGTAAAAATGATCAATTTTTTTATTCATTGATAAACAATTACCCCCAATTATGCACCCCATTATTAAAACCTACTTAACCTATTCCAAAAGGGATCGCAACGGTATTCTGCTGTTGATTATTTTCATTCTATTATTGATAGTTGCTAAATTCGCGCTACCTTATTTACCACTAAATGAGGCAGTTACTCATTTTGATACGGAAATCATTCGGCAATATCAAACCGATCTTATTGCTGCACAAGAGGAGAGCAATAAACAACAGAAGTTTTATAATAACAATGCGTACACGTATTCGAATGGCAAAAAAGTACCTATACAATTATACGATTTTAACCCCAACGAATTGACAGCCCAACAAGCGGTTCAATTAGGTTTATCGGCAAAAACAGGCAAAACGATAGAAAAGT
>JAHDHV010000625.1 GCA_020631155.1 Bacteroidota bacterium
AAATTAATAAAGCTTGTAAATATGTTGCGATTAATTGGGTATGGCGGGGTTGTGATTTTATTATTTTGGATAAGTAGTGCTTGTAGTAATGCTTCTTTTAAAGCGGCAGAAATAGAGTTGTTACAAAAAATGGCACTTTTGGAGGGGGCATTTATGGAAGAGCCAACACAGGGAGGCATTCGTTTTAATAAATTGTCTGAACTGAATCAATTGTTGGTGGCTTGGGAAGGAGAAGAGCGAGATGAATTAGTGCGTATTTTGTATGGAAATTGGGATAATGAGACCATTACGCAATCTACTTTTCGAGGGCAGAAGGTGGCATTGGGGCATTTGTGTTATGAGGCGATGCGTCTTTTAGTAACTTATGAGGCTGTTGATGAGGAGGGAGATGTTGATTTGACTTGGAAAGGGCATATTCAGGTTGATGAGGGATTGAAGGGTTTGCGGCAAGCTAAAATGGCGTGGAGTTCAGTGATGCGGGAGCGCAAGTATGTATTTTTGTAGTAGATTTATTACTTTCTTTCAAAATATTTCGGCATTTCAATTGCATCTATGAAAGGTGCTTTTTAGCTTTGCGGCATGATACAACGTGTACAATCTATTTATTTGATATTGGCTGCTATTTTGTGTGTAGCTGCTATCTTTGCCCCTATTCCTTATGTGATAAGTGGCATTCAGCCAGATGCTTTTGTAGATGCACTTCAGTTTAGGTTTGGACAGGCAAAACAATTGCATATTTTACAGCAAATTCCATTGGTTGCTATTAATGGTGTGATTGCTGCGATATGTCTAATCAATATTTTCTTGTTTAGAAATCGAAAGCTGCAAATGCGTATTTGTAATCTGACTACCTTTTTGGTGTTGGTGCTGATTGGAGTAGCTGTCTATTTTGCCTTATCGGATAAATTTACACCTGATTTTCCTTTTTATGGAGCCTTGTTTCCTTTGTTTGTATTATTGGCAAACTGGTTGGCGAAACGAGGTATTAGACATGATGAGAAATTGGTGAGTGATGCAGATCGGTTGCGTTAGTTTTTAGGTTATTTTTAATCGTTTGTTGAAAAAAAGCAGGATATAGTATTGTATCCTGCTTTTCTTTTAGTAAAGATGATCTACAAAAAAGATTAGTGCGCTTTATTGGCGGTATGTAATAGGCTTTCTAAGCGCATACCACGTGATCCTTTAATAAGGATGTGTGTATCTTCAAAGGTAACTGTATGGTGCCATTTGATGGCTTCTTCGACGGTGTCAAAGTGTTGGATATGTGGTGGTATCTTGTCTGACTTATTTAGAGCTTTCCCAAATTCGTTTCCTACTAATATTAGCTGTTTTAAGTCTATGTCATTGGCTCGTTTAATAATTTGTTCGTGTTCTTTGGTACTTGCCTTCCCTAGTTCAAACATATCGCCTAAAATCGCTACTTTTTGCTTGGCATTCGTGGTTGCTAGGTTTTCTAGTGCTGCCTGCATACTAGTAGGATTGGCGTTATAAGCATCTAGTAAAATGGTATTACTACCCTTTTTTATAATTTGAGAACGATTGTTTTTGGGGATGTAATTTTCGATGGCTTGTTTAATGTTTTCAGGACTTATATCAAAGTAGCAACCAATGGCGATAGCTGCCAACACATTATCAAAATTATACTTGCCAATTAATTGAGTTTGGATACTAATAGGAGCTAGTTTAGGGGCTGATTTTTTCTGTCCTAGTTGTTTTGGTTCCCACTGTATTTGTAAGAAAGGGTTGGCGTCAATAATTTGCCCATAAATGTTAAACCAGCTATTATTGCCGTAAGTAATAGCATTTTGAATGAAATAACCCATCTTAGCAATGTGGTTATCGTTCATATTTAAAAAGACCTTCCCTTCGTTTGCTTCTAAGTAATCGAATAGTTCTCCTTTGGCAGTGATGACACCTTTTAGGCTACCAAACCCTTCAAGATGGGCTTTGCCAATATTAGTGATCAGTCCGAGATTGGGTTGTGCAATTTCGCAGAGTTCTTTAATTTCTCCGATATGGTTCGCTCCCATTTCGATCACTGCCTTTTGTGTCTTTTTATCAATACTTAAAATGCTAAGTGGCACTCCAATATGATTGTTGAGGTTGCCTACTGTTGCAAAAGTTGGGTATTCAGTGCTTAAAACAGCATTGATCAGTTCTTTGGTAGTTGTTTTACCATTAGAACCAGTAATACCAATAATAGCAGCCTTTAATTTTTTACGATGGTGGATAGCAAGCTGTTGAAGGGCTTCCAATCCGTTGGAAACGAACAAGTAACGGTCATCTTCTTCTTGGTAATAGGTGCTTGAATCGACTACAACAAAAGCGGCTCCCTTTTCAAGGGCTGTTGCTGCAAATTGATTCCCATCAAAGTTAGGACCTTTTAAAGCAATGAAAAGACAGCCTGGTTCGATTTTACGGCTATCTGTTGAAATAATATGATTTACTTGTTGGTAATATTGATACAGTTGTTTTGTGTTCACTTTCATAAAAGGATGTGCGTATTTATTGTTCTTCTGTTCTTCTATCTACTATAATTGAGAGCAATGCACCACCGAGTCCC
>JAHDHV010000626.1 GCA_020631155.1 Bacteroidota bacterium
CTCAATAACGAATCGCTTTCACCCCCAATTTACTAGCATTAGGTTGATAATAATTAAAATCGGCTACCGTAACGGCATTGTCTAAATTGCTATCACTTTTATTGTAACTACTCGCACTTGCCACACTATTTTCATAAATATTAAAATCAGCTACAGATATAATTCCATCTGCATTAAAATCTCCTGCATAAAGCGCGTATACCTCTCCACCAACATTGCTCAATTGTTGTGTACCTCCCATCACTTTATTAGGATCGGTAAAATTATAAGCAGTCGTATTAGGCAAAGTAACTTTATTTTTAGATAAAATGGCTAAATGATTGCGATGTCGCAAGGCAATGTAATAACTAGAGCCACTGCTAACTGTCTGAAAATCAACACCTACATTATTATTCACATCTACAAGCACGCCATCACTCCGCAACAAAGCTGCTCGCTGTTCCACTACATCAAAATTATTATCCATCAATTCCACCAGCACCCAATCCACAATATTATTCGGAAAAATGCTCAAACCTTCTGTGCCTGTATACGCCCAAGGAATTGTACTAAAAGGCTGTGTCAACGGCAAATTACTATTCAACATAGTCGTCATTTGCCCATTTCCCGAATAAGAACCTTCTAATAATACCTTCCCCTGCAATTTCACCCCACAGGAAGCAGGCGGATTAATGGCGGTTGTGCCTCCACAATTATTGTTTTGGCTGCTATGCTCAATCACCAAATTCACGCAATTAGCCGTATTATTGTCAATATAACGCACATCAGTCGCATTGTTAAGGGCTGGATACATGGTTTCGCCTATATTCAAGGTGTGCTCTGCGCCATGCGTATGCCCTAGCTCATGTATACAAATGCTTTCAAAATCTTTGTTACTACCCGTTGTTGCCGAGGGTCCAAAATTCCAATTGGTATTATTTGGCCGAGAAAATACAACGTCTAGCTCCATAAAAAAAGCATCGCCATTGCCGCAGGCTGCATACCAATGGGTAGTTTGTGCCAATATACCTGTGGGCAGGCTACAATTATTGTCAAAAGCAACCAAGTTGATATTATCATTCGCTGGGCAAGTTGCCGAAGTGCTGTTGCTGCTAATGGTAAAAGGTGATTGCACTTTGCACTGCCAAGTAGACAGGGCGCGCTCAAAAGTTGTTTGTGCAGTGCTGTTAAAATTGTTGCTGTAGCGAAAAGTATAGCCCCCCGAACCATTCTGATTGATAAGGTCAATTTCGCGAAGGTTCAAACTAATTTTGTTAAACAATACGGTTACCGTCTGCGAGGATTCAACCAACTCACCAGCATCGTTCACTATCCGAATTTTGCCCGTCCCTGCCCCTGCTTTGCCCGACTGCACATCTCGCGCTGGTACAATCAGTTGTATTTGCGTATCTGTCCATGATAAAATATGATCATTGGCTACACTTTGGTAAGAAATGGTCGGGGCAAAATAGTTCGGGTTGTAAAATTGAATTTTAGCAGGTCCAGAAAAGGTGCCAAAATCAGTGCCAGTCACAGTTAGCACCTGTCCTGTTCCTGCCACTACTGTTTGAGGAACAATAGTGCCGACTATCGGGGCTATGAACGACTTATTTCCATTATTTTTTATTGAATTTTTATCAAAAGGGGTGTCTTTTATCACCTTTATTTTTCGCTTGAGTTGCTTCGTAATGGGTTCGTAGAGTTGAGTAGGAATATTGGAGTAGTTACTGAAATGGCTATGTGCTATTTGCGTATATAAATCGTAGCGGATAAACCCTTGTTGACCTCCGTAAGTTTGTAGTAAGGTTTCTGTAGCCTTTTCCGATGATAGATTGTCTATTGTTATGGCACTATCATCCGCAAAAAATAGCCCATAATCTCCTACCATTAATTTCAAACTTGGCTCAATAACAGCGATGGTCTCCCCCACCTGTCCCCCCAAAGTAATTAAGGTGATTATTTTAGGCAAAGAAGCTTTTAGATTTTTATGCAGCTCTATGTTATGAGCAGTGTAAATGAGGCTTTTCTCCTTATTCCAAAAGCTATGTTGAGTGGTAACTTTTCCTTCAAAAATATAGGTTGCTGCTCTTGTTTTATCTGATAAATTAATTTTTTCTAATAAACACTGGCCATTTGCCATCAAAGCCCACAAAAACAAGAAACAAAAAAATAAGATTGACTTTTTCATAGCTTTTTTTTAGATAGGAGATGTGAGACTTGAGATATAAGACTTAAGTATGTTTAAAATTGCTAAGTTATTGAGTTTTGAAAAAAAGGGAAAAACTACACTGCAAAGTAGATACTGTCCAGCTTTTTATGACCACTGAAAAAAGTGTGTGTAGCTTTCCCTTCATTAAGATTGCGACCTTATAAACGACCAATCTCAAATGATTCAAATGTTCAAACAAAAATTATTTTAGTTACCACCGTCATCTTCGTCATCTTCATCATCTTCATCATCTTCGTCATCTTCGTCATCTTCGTCATCTTCGCCATCTTCATCATCTTCGCCATCTTCATCATCTTCATCATCTTCGCCATCTTCATCATCTTCGCCATCTTCATCATCTTCGCCATCTTCA
>JAHDHV010000627.1 GCA_020631155.1 Bacteroidota bacterium
TAAAGACACAACATTTTGTAAAGACACAACATTTTGTAAAGACACAAGATTTTGTAAAGACACAACATTTTGTAAAGACACAACATTTTGTAAAGACACAAGATTTTGTGTCTCTACTGAACATTCTTCAGCAATTGATAATAAAAGCGAATACATTCCTTATAATTTTCTATACCGATTCGCTCATTTTGCCCGTGAATACGACTTAAATCGTCTTTGCCCAAACGCAAAGGTAAGAATTGAAAAATATTTTTGGCTATCCCACTGTAATGACGAGAATCTGTTGTGGCGATGGTTAGGGAAGGCGCGACAATGGCTTCGGGAAATACTTGTCGAACCGTTTTTTCTAATTGTTGATATACTTCCGAATTAATGTCTGATACAGGGGTAGGATTATTGTGCTTGCCTAAAATGCTGACCTGCACCCGTTCATCGTCAATGGCGTGTGTTATATGGCGCACCACATCATCGGCTGTTTCGCCGGGGATGATGCGAAAATTGATGGTTGCCTTTGCTTCGGATGCCAATACATTTTCCTTAATACTGCCTTTTAACATAGTCGGGGCGGTTGTTGTGCGTGTAATGGCATTGGTGGAATTGCCTTTGGATAATTGGGATTTTAATACACCACCTAGCAACCATTGATTGGCAAAAACGGTGCGTAAATGAATGGGCATTTCAGGTCCAACATAATCGAATAGCATTTTAATAGGCCCCTCAATGCGCTGTGGCAGAGGGTTCGCCTCCACCTTCGCAACGGCATTGGCAATCATCCCAACGGCGGTTTCGGGCGGTGGCATCGAGGAGTGACCGCCTGTACCCTGCGCTGTTAATGCTAGGGTTACATAGCCTTTTTCTGATAAGCCAATCAGCGCAATCGGATCGTCAATGCCCGGCATCAAACCTTGTGTAATCACCATCCCCTCATCCAAAACCATCGCTGGTTTTCTGCCTTGATTCGCAATCCACTCCGCCATTGCTCTTGCTCCCTTACCACCAATTTCTTCATCATGACCAAAAGCCAAATAGACCGTTTGTTGTGGCTGTATGCCCTCTTTTAATAAGCGTTCAACAGCCTCTAAAATCGCCCATGCACTCACTTTGTCATCTAAAGTACCGCGCCCCCAAATAAAGCCATCTTTAACTTTACCACTAAATGGTGCTTCTTGCCAACCTTCTTCTTTTTCAATTGGTACTACATCCAAATGCGCCATCAATACAATAGGAGCTAAATCTAAGTTGCTGCCCTGCCATGTATATAAACGGCTGTAAGTGAGGAAGTTTTGTTGTTTTAACAAGGAATCGCATAAAGGAAAATGTACTGCTATCAATTCATATAGTTGCTCAAATGCCGCGCTATCGGGTTCGCTTTCTGCATCATAAGAAATCGTTTTGATGGGAATAGAGGCTGCCAAACGTTGCACTACATCATCGCCAAGCTCTAATTTAGAAATGGCTTCTACAGCTGCTTGTTTGGAAGAAAAACGCAGGGTATTGATGACTAAAATAGCAATTAATACCAACAATAAAAGGAATAAAATAGCTAGTACTTTTTTCATGGAATTGGCTTAATGAAACACTCATTTTTTTTGAACTGCTAAAGTAAGCATAATTCAACAATTCTTTTTTCCTCTCTCAAAATTTCTTCACTCATTCAACTTTTTCCCTATATCTTTGTTTCATGTCAAGTGAACTGCATATCGTAATTAGTATTATTTAATTTCCTAAAAAAAGCCAAATAATTTTTTCATGAAAAAAAAAGTTTATCATTTATCTAATTGTGGAACTTGTCAGCGCATCATCGCAGAGCTGGGTATAGGTGATGAATTTGATTACCAAAACATTAAAGCAGACCCCATCACGCTAGAACAAATTGAGGAGATGGAGGAGTTACAAGGTGGTTATGAGGACTTATTTAGTCGGCGTGCCATTAAATACCGAAAAATGGGGCTTCATGAGCAAACCTTAACCGAAGCAGATTATAAACGCCTTATTTTAGAGGAGTATACTTTTTTGAAACGCCCTGTTTTTATTATTGGGGAAGATATTTTTATTGGAAATAGTAAAAAAACAGTGGCAGCTATTAAAGTTCGACTGGCAAAAACGTAATTTTTCCAAAAATTTCTCTTTTTTTTTGTTTTTCTAAAAAAGTTTCCTATATTTGTTGAACAGGAGAAAATATATGGCTATGACCATGCGAGTACATACTCCTTCAAATTAATTATGTACTACAAATGTGGAGTGAATGTAATATTTGTTCCACATTTTTTGTGCCCATACTCCAAGCTTCACCATAGATTTTTTGCATCCTCATCTACCATTAACCAACAATAAATTGTAGTTTTGTTGAGTTTAAATGACTAGATTTAAGACATGAGATGTAAGACACAAGACAAGTCACAAGAGATAAACATCTTAATTATTTTAGAATTTGGAGCTAAGTTAACTTTTCGGTATGTTTCATTTTCTTACTAACACTTTGTTTCTAAAATTGCTATTTGGCTATTTAGCCTTTTGGCTATTTAGCTGTTAGAAATTAGCGATTAGAGATCAGAA
>JAHDHV010000097.1 GCA_020631155.1 Bacteroidota bacterium
TTCGCTGCCTTTTCTGGTTCTGTGATAAAATCTATGATCGGTTTATCATATTCATCTATTAAAATAACCACCTTTTCATGTTTTGCTACAATTGCTTCTACTAAAGTTTCTAATTGCTCTGATAAGTCACCATCTGTAAGCGTTACATTGTATTTTTGCCCCTGTTTGAATAAATCTTTCTTAATTCTTTTCTCTAAATTCTCAACCCTATGTCCAAATTTGGCAAAATTAAATTTCAAAACAGGATAAGTACGCCATTGCCAATCTGTTTTTTCATAAATATATAAGCCTTTGAATAATTCCTTATTGCCACTATATAAATAAGATAGGGTAGATACCAACAACGACTTACCAAAACGGCGCGGGCGAGACAAAAAATATAAATTTCCTGTATCTAATAATTCATAGATTTGTCGTGTCTTGTCCACATAAACAAAACCATCCACTATGATTTCTTTAAAATTTTGCTTCCCAATTGGTAGTTTTTTCATAGTGATAAAGATACAAAAAATATAAGACATTAAAAATAGCTTTCAGTAAATACGTCAATTGGGCTAAAAGCAAATAGAAGATAGGAATAAAAAAAACAATGCCCATGTTTTAATTTCAAAAACACAGGCATTGCCTTTAAATAAAATTATTGGATATAAGATATTACTGTAACCCTCTGATAGTGCCCCCTTAATTCAAACTAATTCTATAACTCCACAATTTTATCATAAGTTTCAGGGCGGCGGTCGCGGAAAAATTGCCAAGTAGAGCGTACTTCTTCAATTAAATCCAAATCAAAGTCGGCGATAAGGAGTTCGTCATCATATTCGGAGGCTTCGGCGAAAATCTGGCCGCGAGGGTCTACAAAATAGGAAGTCCCATAAAAACGCCCTAAGTTCCACGGCTTTTCTTCGCCTACTCGGTTGATGCAGCCCATAAAATAACCATTGGCAGCAGCATGGGCAGGCTGTTCAAGCTTCCACAGATATTGCGATAAACCTGCTACCGTAGCCGATGGATTATAAACAATTTCTGCACCATTTAAGCCCAAAATGCGCGCGCCATCAGGAAAATGGCGGTCATAGCAAATGTAAACGCCCACTTTTGCATATTTTGTTTGAAAAACAGGATAGCCTAAATTGCCGGGCTTAAAGAAAAATTTCTCCCAAAAACCAGAGGTATGCGGAATGTGGTTTTTTCGATATTTTCCTAAATAAGAACCATCCGCATCAATGACGGCAGCCGTATTGTATAAAAATCCTGCTTGTTCGCGCTCAAAAATGGGAACAATAATCACCATTTCATATTTTTTGGCGTATTCTTGCATTCTTTCCACAATAGGGCCGGGAACACTTTCGGCAGAGGCATACCATTGGGCATCTTGCCCCGGACAAAAATAAGGCGTATTAAAAATTTCTTGTAAACATAAAATTTGCACACCTTTTTTTCCTGCTTCTTCAATATAGGGCAAATGCTTTTGCACCATCGCTTCCTTAATTTCTTCTATTGTGCCTTCGCCTTCCGTTTTGGCAAGGCTCATTTGTATCAATCCAGATTTTACGATTCTTGGCATGTTTTGTTAATTGATAGGTTATGGAATGTTAAATAAATTGGAGACAAATTTACAACTATCCTTTGAATTATTGAGCAGATAGGACGGAAATCCTTATCGTCTTAGTAATGCGGAAATAATAAGCGATATGTAAGCTCTAATTTATTCGCCTAAAGCCTAAGTAATCAAATCTATTTACAAGCTCAAAAAATCATTTCAAAAATATACTTTCAATCAATTTATCAAAAAAAAAATTTCAAAAGGGTACACAAATTAACGAAGCAGTTTCTTTGGGTGTTGACTTGCTTTGTTTAGGGGGAAAATGTGTTTAAATATTGCTGAGTTCCTCGCCGAAAATATTGTTCGTACAACATTCGCCCAAAAAGTAAGCAAAAACGCTTGTCAAAAATATCGTTCCCACGCTTCAGGCCTGCGCTTTGCTACCGATTTTTGACCTGCCTGCGCTTCTTTTTGGCAAATCCTAACCAAGCAAAATGTTAAGTAAAAAGTGATAAATTTTGTGTACCCTTTTGAAAAAAAAATTAGAACTTCGGCCACCTGCTGCGTCTTTTTCTAAAATTCCTTTTTGAATTAAATCCTGAATATCGCGTAAGGCACTGTCTTTTGATGTTTTAGTGATTTTCGCCCATTTTGCGGCAAAACATTATTTGATGATAGCCAAAAAGAAATCTGTATAAAAATCAACAACTCAAATATTTATATTATATATTTGTAAAGTATTACAAACCAATTATTGAATGATAAAAAAGCCAGCCTGTAAGTGAGTAGATAAGCTCACAATGGTATGTTTCAAATGTGTTACTTTTTTCAACCTTAAGTGCCAAGCACTATTTAATTGTGCACAATTTTGTGCTAAAGTATTAGAAATGAGTAGTTTAGTCTTTTGCTATTGTAGCATTAATTTTGTCTAAGTACTTACCTTCAACAATTCCCCCTACAAACAGCCTATTATTCGACTGAGAAATATGGTATTTAACCTCTGTTGCAATAGGCAAGCAATCAAAAATTATATTGAACGGCCACTGTTTTAGGATAAGTTAGGTATATTTTTTGATGCTGGTAGCTATTGTTATAAACTATATAATATACTACTGAAAAAAGAGCTATGAAAAAACAACTTTTTTTATCCTTGTTACTTGCGCTGCTACTAACTGCTGTTCTTAGTTTACTGGCTTTTGTTACAGCTGCTCATGCAGAAGCTTTGATTGAAAGCAATACTGTAGATATGTTAACATTTGGAAAGTTTCTACTATTTGGTTAAGCCTCTCTTGTAAGTATATTTTACTTAACCATACTTAGTTAAATATTTTCTTCATAACTACATTTGTTCAATGATTTTTTTGTAAAGTTTCGCTATTTTTGCCTCGAACTTTTTTATATTTGGAAATAAATTAGCTCAAAGCTAATCCTTTCTAAATATTAGTCTAACAAAGTAGCATCATCTTACAAAAAAACACATAATGAACTTTCAAAAGCATACATTCATTGTAATCATTTGCTTACTATGCAGCTTGTTAATTACTTGTAAAACCGATAAAGCAAGTCAAAAAACTCCTTCCAAAGAAGCCATCCATAATTCTCCCCCTAAAAATAAGGCTTCAGAAGATGCAAGCAAAAATTCTCCTTCGACTTCTGCTCCAGTTCAAAACGTTAATTTGGCAGAACATACTTTGGTGGTTCAAGAAATCATCAAAAATGAAAAAGGGGTGCTCATGGGCGTTGATTTTGGGGAAAACATTCATACTGTTCACCAGAGATTAGGCATGGCAACAATAGAAAAAGGCGAGCAGTATTACAAATATGAAGTCCCTATGTCTTTAGAACTAGACCCTACTTTTGCCGATGTTTCTTATCATTTTGATAATCAGGAAAATATCAATAAGGTAGAGCTAGATGTATATACAGGAGACGATGCTACAGCAGGTAATCTTCAAAAGGAATTTATAAAGTATCTTAATGCAAAATATGGTGCAACTAATCAGGCTAATAGCTGGCAAAATGGGAAGGTAATACTACAAGAAACAGACCTACAGGATGACCCCGGTTTTGTTGTTATTTGGAATAAATAAGTACCTAGACATAAGCTTGAGACGGGAGACTTGAGATAATCAATTCACTATTAACGATTTATGGCAAGTCCTGTTATTGTTTAGTTTTGTCCAAGTACTTACTTAATGTGGAAATAACCTTTTTTACTGTAAAAAAACTTCACAATTGTTAATGTTTACTGCAAAAAGTAAATTTTAAAGCTAACAAAGCTTCTCAAAGCTCTTTATTTTTAACTGATTATCAACTCAATAACTATTTTTTTTTTACTTTTGCATAAATAACAAAGCAACCTCAGTTTTTGTAAAAGTAAAAGCACTAATCAATGAAAGTTCAACTTACTATTATAGGTTATATTTTGTATTGGATTTTATGGTGTGGAACAACTTCAGTTTCTGCCCAAAGTTGTACTAATAGCAGATACTTAAATGATAATCTGTTTACCAGTACTCGCACAGATAACATTTATTATGGCTCTGGCCCTTCCTATCCCGCAAATGCTTCTCAAGACCTTTATTTTGATTTATATGAGCCTGTGGGTGACACACTTACCAAACGCCCACTTATTGTAATGGCCTTTGGTGGGTCTTTTTTAGGTGGCAGCAAGCGACAAGCCGAATTAGTAGATTTTTGTGAAGCAATGACTAGACGAGGCTATGTAGTTGCTTCCATTGATTATCGCCTGGGCTTTAATTTTTTTAGTACCAATAGTGCTACTAGAGCCGTTTACCGGGCAGTTCAAGATATGAAAGGGGCCATTCGCTTTCTCAAAGCCAATGCAATAACTTATAAAATAGATACCAACTTAATTTATGCAGGTGGCAATAGCGCAGGAGGAATTACTGCCCTTCATGCCGCCTATGTTGAAGAAGATGAGCGCGCTTCATCCTCTTTATTAAGTTCTACCTATAACTCTCCTGATCTGGGTTGTGGCGAATGTGGTGCTAACAATCTTAATGCACCGCCTGATAATCTATATGGTACCCCCACCAAAGGAGTTATCAGTCTATGGGGAGCAATAGGTGATACCATTTGGATGGAACCTGGTGATGTGCCTGTTATTTCTTTCCATAGTCAAGGCGATAATACGGTTAATTTTGGCTATGACCACCCCTATGGCTTTCCTATTTTTCCAGAATTATATGGTTCTAGCTTAGTGCATCAACGAGCTACAAATCTTGGAATAGACAACGAGTTTTACCCATATCCGGGTAGTACACACGAAATTTGGAACAATGGCAGTGATGCTTTATTTATTCAAAACACCACCGCCGACTTCATGTATAACTGCATGAAACCTGCTCCACCTATTATTGCAGGCAATAATACTACTTGCCCTAATGGTGTAGAAACCTATAGCGTTCCTATAACTACTGGCTCTTTATACTGCTGGACGATAACAGGCGGCACTATTATTTCAGCCGATCCGATGGCAAATACCATTGATGTACAATGGGGAACAACTAATGGCACTTTAGAAGTAAGAGAAATCAATTGCAATGTCATTGAAAGTGATTTATCAGCGGTATTTAACGTGTCTATTTCCACTTTAAGCTCGCCAACTGCCCTAACAAGCAACAATATCAACACAACAACCGCCGATGTAAGCTGGGCTACCGTGTCAGGTGCCACTACCTACAATCTACAATACCGACCTATTGGAAGCAGCACATGGACAAGTGTTTCCGCACTAACCACCAACCTAAGCAACCTCAATGGACTTACCTCTTGTACCGACTATGAATTTCAAGTCGAAGCCCTTTGTGGCAATTCCAGCAGTGGTTATAGTGCTATTGAAACATTCTCTACCATCCCTACTCTACCGACTACCCTCACAACGGCTAATGTAACCGAAAATAGTGCGGATTTAAATTGGGTAAATAATGGCGGAACAGCTACCTACGATGTGCAATACCGACCTGTGGGAAGCAGTACATGGACAAGTATCACAGGATTGAGTAGCACAACAACTACGGTTAGCGGTCTTACAGCTTGTACGGATTACGAATTTCAGGTAGCAGCTAGTTGTAGTGGAGGAGTCAGTGGATATACTGCTTCGCAAACATTTTCGACCATGGCCAGCGTGCCGACTACCCTCACAACGGCTAATGTAACCGAAAATAGTGCGGATTTAAATTGGGTAAATAATGGCGGAACAGCTACCTACGATGTGCAATACCGACCTGTGGGAAGCAGTACATGGACAAGTATCACAGGATTGAGTAGCACAACAACTACGGTTAGCGGTCTTACAGCTTGTACGGATTACGAATTTCAGGTAAACGCTAGTTGTAGTGGAGGAGTCAGTGGATATACTGCTTCGCAAATATTTTCAACAACCGCCAGCGTGCCGACTACCCTCACCACAGCTAATGTAACCGAAAATAGTGTGGACTTAAATTGGGTAAATACTGGTGGAACAGCTACCTACGATGTGCAATACCGACCTGTGGGAAGCAGTACATGGACAAGTATCACAGGATTGAGTAGCACAACAACTACGGTTAGCGGTCTTACAGCTTGTACGGATTACGAATTTCAGGTAAACGCTAGTTGTAGTGGAGGAGTCAGTGGATATACTGCTTCGCAAATATTTTCAACAACCGCCAGCGTGCCGACTACCCTCACCACAGCTAATGTAACCGAAAATAGTGTGGACTTAAATTGGGTAAATACTGGTGGAACAGCTACCTACGATGTGCAATACCGACCTGTGGGAAGCAGTACATGGACAAGTATCACAGGATTGAGTAGCACAACAACTACGGTTAGCGGTCTTACAGCTTGTACGGATTACGAATTTCAGGTAGCAGCTAGTTGTAGTGGAGGAGTCAGTGGATATACTGCTTCGCAAACATTTTCGACCATGGCCAGCGTGCCGACTACCCTCACAACGGCTAATGTAACCGAAAATAGTGCGGATTTAAATTGGGTAAATAATGGCGGAACAGCTACCTACGATGTGCAATACCGACCTGTGGGAAGCAGTACATGGACAAGTATCACAGGATTGAGTAGCACAACAACTACGGTTAGCGGTCTTACAGCTTGTACGGATTACGAATTTCAGGTAGCAACTAGTTGTAGTGGAGGAGTCAGTGGATATACTGCTTCGCAAATATTTTCAACAGACTGTCCTAGAGTACAAGTAAAAGTATTTTTAGCAGGCGCGTATAATACTGCTACCAACATCATGTCTACGAACTTGCTAACCAATGGCAATTTGCCTTTGACACAGCCCTATAATACCGCCCCTTGGAATTATACAGGTACAGAAAACGTTGCTAGTATTCCAAATAATGTTACCGATTGGGTATTGATAGAATTGCGAGATGCTGCCAATAACAATGTCGTTATTGCACAGCGAGCAGCCTTTCTAATGAGTAATGGCAATGTACAAGACTTGGACGGACTAAGTGGTGTACAATTTACAGGTTTACCAACAGGCAACTATTACATTGTAGTGCGACACCGCAATCATTTAGATGTGATGAGTGCGGCGGCGGTAAATCTGCCTAGTGTACTCACCTATGATTTTACGACTAGCGCGAATCAAGCTTTAGCAGGGCAGCAAGAAACTGTGGGCAGTGCATTTGCTCTTTATGCAGGCGATGTAAATGGCGATGGCATCATTAGCGTTTATGACTATAATCAGTATGTAGATGAATCCGCCAATATCGGCTATTTAATTAGCGATTGTACTTTAGACGGCAATAATACAGTTGGTGATTTTAATGCCTACCGCCCTAATGCAGATAAAATTGGTGTTCGGCAAATACGGTATTAGATTATTGATGTTGATTTGATCGATTTAAAATAAAAATATAGAAAACCCTCTTTCGATTAGCTTTGGGAAAAGTTGATTGAAAGGGGGATTTTTTTGTTTAAGAATATAAGAGTAGTGTATAAAAATGTCTGAACCAAAAACTTTACAAAAAAAACAAAACATCGTCTAAATTATTGATAAACAATTAATTAAGAAAAAAAGCGTGATCCAAAAAAGTCTAGCTGTTGAGCTAGTTATTTGCAATATGGTCACTTTCAGCTTATCTTTGTGTCACAATAATGTCATTAAAAAATAAAACAGTTTACTAACAGCTACCATTTAATTGAATATAATATTGATTAAGAAATAGAAAAAAATTGTTAAACAAGAAATAGCCCCCCACCAATTAGAAAGATGAAAAACTACAAATAGTCATTACTAACGCCCTACGTTTTAAGTGCCAAGCACTAATTAATTGGTAAAGAATTTTATTCTAAAATAGATAGTAACAGGTTTACCTTTTACTGATATACCATTAATTTTGACTCGGCATATAAGTATTTTTTAATTCAATTAATCTATTTAAATTTTTTAAAGAAATGAACAAATTATCAAAATTTCAGGAATTTGCAGTTGAAAAAGAAAACAATGTAGTGGGTGGCTGTTACAGACGTAGAAGAACTTATAGCTATAGCGGAAGTTGCTATGATGGTGGTGGATCAACTTGTGGTTCTACTTATGAACGTACTTATGATTGCACAACTACGTATCAATCAGGTTGCTGTGATACAACAACTTCTCCAACTGTAACCGCTTCTACAAGCTCTGATTCTGTTTTAAGCTAAATAAACGCTTTTTTCTAATAAAAAAATTTTTCAATAAAATCCCTTTATCTGTGTATAACATAGGTAAAGGGATTTTTCATTTTTATGTTGTGATAATATACTAATTACAAAAAATAATGTATATTTGTCCAGCACTCACCGATGTGTTTCAAATACTGTACTTTTCAACTAAACAGTTTTTGCTTATTTTAACAGCTCGTGGATTCGTGATTAGTAGATCAGTGATTCGTTTTTGGACTTTTGATTTCTTTTTAAATGAGTTCTGCAAAGACGGCTTTATCTACCACAGATAAATAACAATCAATAACTTATACATAAAAAAAGCTCGGGAAAAAATCTAATTTCTGATCTCTAGTCGCTAATTTCTAAAAGCTAAATAGCCAAAAGGCTAAATATCTAAATAGCAACTGTTCAGGAAAGTGTTAGGAAGGAAATGAAACATACCCACTCACCTCGTTTTTTTAAATCACCATCTTTTTTAGTGAAAAATAGCAGTTATGAAAAAAGTATACCTCCTCTCTATCTTTTTCATCCTTTGTTTAGGAATTAAGCACACTTTACAAGCCCAAAGTTGTACCAACAAGCGTTATATTGATCCCATTTTTTCAATTAATGAATCTAGCGAACACGACATTTTTGCTACTGTAGATGCTCCCCTTTATCCCCCCTTTGTTTCAGATGCAACAACCTATAGTAGAGACCTTTATTTTGATTTATATAGGCCACAACTAGGTACTGATACCCTTACTAAACGCCCCCTTATTGTTATGGTGTTTGGTGGTGCTTTTTTGGTAGGGTTTAAAGAGCAACCGCAATTAGTAGATTTTTGTCGCTATTTTGCAGAACGTGGTTATGTGTGTGCTGCTATTGATTATCGCTTGGGTTTCAATGCATTAGATACAGAAAGTGCAGTGCGAGCAGTATATCGAGGCGCGCAAGATACCAAAGCTGCTATTCGCTATTTTAAAGAAAATGCCAGCATTTACAATATTGATACCAACTATGTATTTGCAGGGGGCAATAGTGCAGGAGGCATTTCTGCGATTCATGCTACTTATGTAACAGAAGCAGATCGCACCGCTTCCTCCCTTTTAGCAGCAACTTACTGTTGTACGGATTTTTTTGGCACTTGGCCAGATTTAGGCTGTACCGAATGTTCTGGTAATAGTTTTAATCATGACGGTGCAGCAGATGTAGTTATTAATTTATGGGGTGCCATCGGTGAATTGGCTTGGCTTAATTCGCCTACACAAGCTCCATTGATTTCTTTTCATGGTGATGCCGATTTTATTGTAGACCCTAATTCGGGAGCTCCCTTCAGTGCTGACGCGCTTTTTCCAAGCTTAAACGGTTCTTTTGTGATGCATTCTCAAGCAACGGCAGCAGGGATACATAATGAACTTCATGCAATGGCAGGTGAAGGACATGAGCCTTGGTTTTTTTCTGCTCAAGCTTTGTATATTCAAGAAAACACACGCGATTTTTTATATGAATTTATGAAACCTGCCCTGCCCATAGTAACAGGTTCCACAACGGTTTGCGCCAATAGTACTGAGACCTATACAGTGCCATTGACCACAGGCTCTATCTACTGCTGGGATATTACAGGAGGCACCATTATTTCTAGTGATACAGATGCGAATACGGTGGATATTCAATGGAATAGCGGCGTGACAGGCACGATTGAAGTGCGGGAAATTAATTGTAATGTAGTAGAAAGTGATTTGCAAACGGTTAATATTGGAATTATTCCTGTTAGCACCCCAACAGCTTTAGCCGTATCCAATACAACGGGCAATAGTACTGATTTAAACTGGAGTGCAGGTACAGGTATCACCTATGATCTTCAATATCAAGAAATGGGCAGCGGCAGTACATGGACAACCATCACAGGTTTAGGCAGCAATATGACAACACTAAATGCTTTAACTCCTTGCACAGATTATCAATTTAGAGTACAAGAAGTTTGTGGAACCACAACAAGCGGCTATAGTCCTAGTTATAGCTTTTCTACCAATGGAATCATTCCAAATAACATCAATAATACAACTACTACCAACAGCGCAAACATTAGTTGGGATGCGGTAGGCAATGCCACTTTTGACTTACAATATAGACCATCAGGTTCCAGCACTTGGACAACCATCAATGGCATTTCTGGAACTTCAAATAACATTAGTGGTTTAACGCCATGCACACAATACGACTACCAAGTGCAAGCCGTTTGCAATGGTACACCTAGCGGATATAGTGCTATGAGTGCTTTTTGGACAGATGAAATTGTTCCAACAAATGTAAGTAGTACATTCACTGCCAATAGCGCAAGCATTAGCTGGGATGCGGTAGGTAGTGCTACTTTTGACCTGCAATATAGACCTACAGGTTCTAGTACTTGGACAACGGTAAATGGCATTTCTGGCACCTCAAACACCATTAATGGTTTAACCGCCTGTACAGAATATGAATATCAGGTACAAGCAATTTGCAATGGTGCTACTAGTGGATACAGCGCATTGAGTACTTTCTTGACAAATGTTGACATTCCTAGTAATATCAATAATACGATTAATGTTAATAGTGCCACTATTAGTTGGGATGCACTGGGCAATGCTACTTTTGAAATACGCTATCGAGCTATTGGCGAAAGCACTTGGAACAATATTTACAGCATTGCAGGCACTTCTAAGGTCATTCCTAATTTAAATGTTTGCACAGATTATGAATACGAAGTACAAGCCGTTTGCAACGGAACACCTAGCGGATATTCTGCCACCAATACCTTTAGCATCAGCGGTTCTATTCCCCTCAACATTACCAGTACCTTAACCGCCAATAGCGCAAGCATTAGCTGGGCAAGTGCAGGAAACGCTACCTTTGAACTACAGTACCGACCTTTAGGCAGCAGCACTTGGACAACGGTAAGCGGCATTTCAGGCACCTCCAGCAGCATCAACAATTTAAACCCTTGTTCAGAATATGAATACCGCGTACAAGCCATTTGCAATGGTACACCTAGCGGATACAGCACTGTTTCTAGCTTTGTTACCTCTTGTATTCGGTTAAATGTAAAGGTACTTTTAGAAGGAGCATATAATGGTGGCAGCATGTCTACAGGCTTGAAAAGCGGTGGTTTATTGCCTTTATCACAGCCCTACAACACTTTCCCTTGGAACTATGGCGGTACGGAAAATGTGGCAAATGCCACAAGTATTCCCAATACTGCAACAGATTGGATAGTGTTAGAATTAAGGGATGCGACCAATAAAAACATCGTATTGGCACAAGTCGCAGCTTTTGTACTAAGCAATGGTGATGTGCAAGGCATAGATGGTTTGGCAGGCGTAGAACTACCGGGCAATATCAACACTGGCAGCTATTATATAGTCGTGCGACACCGCAACCATTTAGATATAATGAGTACAAATCCTGTTAGTTTGCCTAGCGCAACAGCCTATGATTTTACGAGCAGTGCGAACCAAGCTTTAGCAGGTCAACAAGTAGATTTGGGTGGCGTTTTTGGCTTATATGCAGGCGATAACAATGGCGATGGCATCATCAGTGTATACGACTACAATCAGTATAGCGATCAAACGGCGAGCATCGGTTACCTAGAAAGTGATTGCACCTTAGACGGCAATAATACGGTCGCCGATTTTAACGAATATCGCCCTAATGCGGATAGAATTGGGGTAAGAGAAATACGGTATTGATGTGGTTTTGGGGTTGTGAAAACTCATGAATTTTCTTTGCTGGGTTGTTGGTTTAGAGTTTAAAAAACTGCTCCTACAACGAAGCCGAATAAGGCAAAGATTTAATATAATTTTCCATATACGCCCAATCAGGTTGATTTTTTTGCTTGATGGGTAATAGTATTTTTTCTTTATTTAATCGAGCATCGCTTATTTCCCTCGCAAAATTATATTTGGGTTTCATTGCCTCGATCAAAGGAATTAGAAATAGGGCTATATATTTGTTTAGGTCAGTTAAAAAATCTTTTTTGACTGATATAATGGTACAGTGATCAGAGCAAACAATTTTATAGTTATGATAAAAAACATAACCTACACTGCCACTGTTATTTATAGTTAGCACATTTTGATATACAGTCATATCTTCTGGCGGAAGAATGTAATTGTCAATTCCATTGTTTTCCTTAGTTGATGAAATATAGGCGATATCCCCCTCAATTTGATTGAGTTTTACTAAGCGGCTGCCTCTTTTAAAATCGAAAATTTCATTAAAATAAAATTCTTTCCATTTATTCAATGCCAATTTTTTATTTTGATGGAGAAGTGCTTTGGGGTTGATGCTATCATTTAGAATTTCCATTAATGTGATGACATCAATATCTTTATCCAATAAATTAAATTTCTTTTTTAGGGTAAAAATCAAGTGCTTTTTGAGTGTTTGGATAAATATTTTTTCAGATATATGTGAATAATCTGTTTTGGAATGTGCCTGAATGATCCATTCATCATTAGCTTTGATAGGAGTCGTGACTAAATGAATGGAATCTTGCTCAAGCTGAGGATTTTTAAGCTTTGAAAGAAAGGCTTTTTTTATCGTATTCCACTTATTTAATACATCAGACCGCCCTCTATTTTTGGATAAAACAAAACCATCCTCTAACAAATTATAAAATACAACGGTCTTATCATTATGGGGAATATTGGTTTCAAAAACGGCAATTGCAGTATGTGTTGCCGCATTGGGCTGAAACAAATCTTTAGGCATATTGACTACATACTTTAGGGTATGTTTGGATAAAATTCGATTTCTAATAATATTATCTTTAAAATAGGTAGATAAAGGCGCAATGATAATACCAAATCTACTGACCCTATCCAACAAATATTCCAAAAATTGAATCTCTTTTTTAGTAGGATTCGATTTATTAGCTCGACCACCATAGGGCGGATTAATAAAGCCTATGGATGGAGTGATGCCCTCATTAGAAAGATTTTTCAATATTTTTTCGGCATTTTCAGAAAAAGCATCCACATTAAAAATACGAGATTTGCCATCTCCCCTAAACAGCATATTAGAAATGGCTAAGGAGTACATAGTTGTACTTTTTTCTAATCCAATAAGCTGATTTTGTTTGATTTCTGTTATTTTTTGTTTTTTATTAGATAAATTTGATTGCTCAATAATGGTAAGCAATTTATTCATGCCTGCTATCAAAAACGTACCAGTGCCACAACAAGTATCTAAAATAACATCATTTGTTTTAATGTCAATCAACTCTGTAAATAATTGAGTAATATGACTTGGTGTAAGCACAATTCCTTTTTTAACATTCGCTACTCCTGCATATCTTAAAAACTCCTCATAAAATTTACCAATTATATCATAATTTGTTCTTTTATTAAACAATGGGATAACATTTTCTTCTAATTCCTTTAATATCACCTTCAAAATGTCCGAATTATTTAAATCGTGATCGGTTTTGACAAAAGAAAGCTCATTTATTAGAATATTTATCTTACTTATATCTATACCCTCATTCAGCAATATATCTGAAATGGTTGTTGGAATATTTCTAATAATATTTGCGATACTCCACTGACTATAACTTTTTTTAAAATCGTTAGAGAAATTATTTTTATCATATAAACAAATCATTAAAGCACTCAATAAAACAGGTCTATCTTGTGAATTTAGGGTTCGCAGCAGCCGATTGATTTCACTAGATGATTTGGCGATGTTTTTAGAAATACTTTCAACATCAATATTTTCAAAAAAGGCGATATAATCTTCTTCATCCAATATTTCTGAAGTCTCAATATCCTTAATGTTACCCTCATTAGTGATGATAAATGTAGAAATTAAGTGATTGTATTCATCATGAATATCACCAGAAAAAGCAATACCTACTACTGACCAATTTTCAAAATAGTTACGAATAGTTAGGGAGTGTTTACTTAAATTTTTAGGCGTAAAAAAAGACAAATAATGAGTTATGCCATCAACCGCATATTTGGTAGGTTTATGCTCATTTTCAGATTGATGATCATTAATAGAATGTTTATTTTCTATGAGAATGAGTAATCTACGCGCTTCATTGATATAGATTAAATCTGGTTCTCCTCGCTTTCCTGTATTGCGTTTACTTGCTCCATTTAGTATTTCTTGTATGTATTGATTAGATGATTTTTTAGTTGTCCATTTTTTACTATAAGATTTTATAGATGAAAGATACTGATAGAGTTCAATATCTGTTAGAGCCTCATTTTTTCGTTTTTTACTCATTTTTTGGTGTAGTACAATCAAGAAAAGTGTTAACAATATTAGTAGAACACAAAAATAATGATTTTTTCACTAAAAAAAAAGTTTTTTTATTAGCTTTCTCACAACCTATAAAACACCCCAATTTGCAAGCCTAAACCTGAACGTGTACTTTTACTACTCGCACCCGTCAATGTTCGGTAATCATTGTATTCTTTGAGGAGGATATTGTCGGGTGCGTCTTGTTGTGCTTCAAAGCTATTGCCAAAACCGATGCTTAATTGTGGACGTACCCCTAAATGCAAGTTGGCACCCAATTGATACAGTAGTCCAACAGAAAGTTGCAGCGCAAGCGGATTGCTAGGTTCTAGGGGTTCGCTCTCTCCCCTTGCTTGCCAATTGGTGTATAAATTAAAATATTCATGTGCAGATTCAGTGGGTTCTACAAGACCATTTTGGTCGCTATCTACGGCGTATAGGGTAACAGGGTAATCTGTTAATGTACCTTCTGCATACTCATTTTGGCTGGTAAAAATACCCTGATAACTTTGCTTTGCCGAAGCCGATAAACCCAATTGCAAGCCGACAGTAGTATGTAATTGAAGTCGTTCACTCAGCTTTTGTAATAGCGAAATATGCGGGGTAATACTCCAAGAACTAATCGTTAATTTTTCTTCTAAATCCCTGATAGTCAACTGTCTAGTATGGCTATCTCCATCGGCATCAGTGGCGGAATAGCTGATGTTTAAATTATCCGCTTTAAGCGTCGTTTGATAAGAAGTGCGGCCTAATTGTAAGCCTACACCAAACGTTTTATTCAAAAAATAAGTAGCAGAAACGCCCATATCCAAACTAAGCGAACTGCTTTTATCAAGGCTCACAGACTGATTGGCAAAGCGATAAGTTTGTATATCCCCATCATCAAGGGCAATGCGGTTGAAGCTTGGAGAAAGAAAGCCGCCTAACAATATAAAACTACTGCGCGCTTTAGGGATAAATGCCTCTGCCAATACCACTACATTTAAATCGCCGACCAATTCAGGCACATCTTGAAATACATTCCATCTAATCTGACGGCTGCCTGCGGTCACTTTTTTTGCCCCAACATCACCGCTAACACTTTTAGGACTAATGATTTTGCCATCCAAAGTAACTGACAAAGCCACCTTATAATAGCTTTTTAGGTTAGGCAGTGGAGCTAAATCGTAGTTAACCACAATGTACTGCCCCTGCTGTTGTACTTGTATATTGCTAACGTATTCATTTGTCTGTGCCAATGCAAGGTAATGGAGAAAAAGAAAGCAAAACAATATAGAAAGTAGTTTTTTTATCATCTTGTGTGAAATTATTGAGTTATTGAATAATTTGATAATCAAGGGATTAATAAAAAACAACAGCCTCCATATATTTTTCCGTTCCTACCTCAATTTGCACCCAATAAATGCCTTTCGCAAAATCTTGAAAACTAAAAGAAGTTTGCAAATGCTGGGTAGTTGGGGGTACATTTTCCTCAAAAATACACTGCCCTAAAATGCTAAAAATTTTCCATTGAATAGGCAATTGTTCGGGATTGTGGATATTTAGGTAAAGCTCCTTATTGGTAGGATTTGGATAG
>JAHDHV010000628.1 GCA_020631155.1 Bacteroidota bacterium
TCCAAATATCTAAACAGCTAACTTCGCTAAAATAATCAATCGCTTAGAAGTATTTTCCTCAAAAGGAGCTAGGGAGTAATCTCCCCAAATATGTTGGATCGTGAAACCACTATTATATAGGTATTGTTTTAAATCTTGCAAGCATAGTGCCTGCACTCTTTCCGTGAATTGCAGTTTTATTTGCTTTGCAGAGTCATTGATTTGGATATGTTTGAAAATAAAGCCATCTTTATGCTCTCGTTGAATGTTAAAATGCACACCATCTAATACTTTTTCTTCTTGTGCTACTAAATTTGCAATGATCTTTTTTGTATTAAAAAAGTCAATTACCACCAAACCGCCTGTTTTTAAACCTGCTGCTATAGCTTTAATGGTAACTTCATTATCTTTTAAAGTATCAAAATAACCAAAGCTGGTGAAAAAATTAAATATGTAGTCAAAATACTTGGGCTTGAATAGAGTACGCATATCATGTATATGAAAATCTAAGCGTTCATGAGCGAATTGTTGAGCATAAGTAATACTATTTGGAGATAAGTCAATGCCTGTTACCTGAAATTGCTGTGTATGTTCAGCAATGTATTTTGCATGACGACCTTTGCCACAAGCCAAATCTAGGATGCGCGCTCCAGCAGCTGGGGCTAAAAATTGCAGAAGTTGGTCTATAAAAGCTTGTGCCTCTGTTTCGTCTCGGTGTTGATACAGTAAATGATAATAAGGAGAGTCAAACCAAGTTTCAAACCATTGTTTGTTTGTTTTCATGCAACAAAATTAAGGGTTAAGATTGGATTTTAGGTAATCTATCATAAGCTTTTTATAGTAAGCATTAGTCTGTGTGCTACTTGCCTAATTCATCAAGTAATAGTTTAGATTTTTTAATTTAAAAGCTTGATAATTAGGTAATTAAAGTGTTTTTTTAAAAAGCAAATAGGCAATATTTGTACATCATTTAAAATACATAAAATATTGGTGGTGTTTTTGTATTAAGTAACAAAACTATTGTGTATTTTTGTATTTCGATTGAAATTCTTAAAAAAAGAACGTGGCATTAATAAAATCTATATCTGGAATTAGAGGAACTATTGGTGGTTTATTGGGCGATTCGCTAACACCAGTAGATGTGGTAAAATTTGCAGCCGCCTATGGTACATGGCTGAAAAGACAAACAGAAAATCGAACCGTTGTCATTGGGCGAGACGCGCGCATGTCGGGTGAGATGGTCAGCAATTTAGTGGTCGGAGCTTTGCAAAGTGTAGGCTTCAACGTTGTTGACTTGGGTTTATCCACAACACCAACTGTAGAGGTAGCAGTACCTGAAGAACAGGCCGCAGGTGGTATCATCATTACGGCAAGTCATAATCCGAAACAGTGGAACGCACTAAAAATGTTGAATGGGAAAGGCGAATTTTTGAGCAAAGCAGACGGAGAACGGGTACTAGCTATTGCAGAAAGTGGTACGTTTTCTTTTGCCGAAGTTCATCAGCTAGGTAGCTATCGAACCGAAAATAGCTATATGCAAAAACATATTTATAAAATTGTTAACTTGCCTCTGGTTAATGCAAAAGCCATTCGCAAAAGCAATTTTAAAGTGTTGGTAGATGGTATTAATTCAACAGGGGGCATTTTTGTGCCTGCTTTATTGCGAGCTTTAGGTGTGACAGATATTGTGGAGTTGAACTGTGAGCCGACTGGTAATTTTGCCCATCAACCCGAACCTTTACCCCGAAATTTAGCCTCTGTAGCCAGTGAAGTTAAGCGAAAAAAAGCGGATTTAGGTATTGTGGTAGACCCTGATGTGGATCGCCTAGCGATTATTTGTGAAGATGGGGAAATGTTTGGTGAAGAATATACTTTGGTAGCTGTAGCAGACTATGTTTTAAAACATAAAAAAGGAGCTACAGTATCAAATTTGTCCTCAACTAGAGCTTTAAGAGATATAACAGAAAAAGCTGATTGTCAGTATTATGCATCGGCAGTGGGGGAGGTGAATGTAGTAGAAAAGATGAAGGAAGTCAATGCAGTGATTGGTGGTGAAGGGAATGGCGGTGTTATCTATCCAGAACTCCATTATGGACGGGATGCGCTGGTAGGTATTGCTCTATTTTTATCTCATTTAGCTACTTTCGGAAAATCCTGCTCTCGACTGCGAGCCACTTATCCTAACTATCATTTAACCAAAAGCAAAGCAGAACTCCTCCCAGATATGGATGTAGAGGGCATTTTGGAAAAAATAAAACACCGCTACCGCAATCAACCGATCAATACTACGGATGGTGTACGCATCGAATTTGACAATGATTGGGTGCATCTTCGCAAGTCCAATACCGAGCCGATTGTACGTATCTATGCAGAAAGCCTTTCAGCAGTAACCGCACAGGCAATGGTGAAGAAAATTATGAATGATATTCGCTATTTTATGTTGGAAAAAACGTGATGTTGGCTGTTTGGACTTTTAGATTTTTAACTATTTGGTTTTAGAAATCAGAAGTTAAGTGCCTATGCAAAATTAATGGTGCCTTACATTTGTTATAAAGTGTTGATGGT
>JAHDHV010000098.1 GCA_020631155.1 Bacteroidota bacterium
TAAATAGTTTATCTACTAAGTTCAAATGTCATTTAATTTTGTCGAATTACTTATAACTGTCAAAGCAGTGGTTTTTTTGTGCCCAAGAGAGGGAGAGATTTTAATATGATATATTGTGATTTTTGATTTTAAGGCTGTCGAATAAGTAGTTCATTTAATCTAGCATTAATAATAGACTTGTTCGGCGAGTTTCATATCGGGCTAAAATTGGCTCTTTTCTTCCCACTTTATGTCTTTTTTCAGTTACGTAGCTTAGGCTATGCGCCCTCAAAAAGCCTTCAAGTGGTTGAAAATAGCTCAATTTTCCCACCAATCTGCCCTCGCCGAACAAGTCTAATAAGTCATCAAGTGGCTCTTCTATATTCAATTTTGCCACTAATTGATCAAAATCTTTTCTGTTAATCTCGCTATTGGCTGATTTTTTTTTTGCAAAAAAAAAACAGATTCGACAAAATAATAATTCGTTTATTTTTATTATTTGAACTAATGCATTAAGCTTTTGATTTTCAGTGGTTTATGATTCTTTTCCAAACCTTAAAAGGTGTGACCCCGCTGGGGCCAAAGAACCTAACTTTACTTTTTTCTAACATACTTTGACCGCTCTGCGGTCACTCACTGGACAAACAAATGACCCTAGCAGGGTCAAAGTATGTTAGTTGGAAATGCTGACCTAGTAATACGACCCCAGCGGGGTCGAACCCTTTTAAAAAATGCAAGCAACTATTAATTAGCGACTTATGTATTTTATAATGACTGTTTTTAATTCTTATTTTCTCATTTTGAAATCAGCGAAAGCCGAGGTTAATAGGTTGATAATTTTGTTCTTGTTTCAATTCTTCAAGAGTGATGTTTTCTTTCATAGGAGAGAAGACAGCTTTAAATTAGTGGTTGAAATTAGTATGTTTATTCATGGTATTTTTTATTGTGTTTTTTTGATATTTCCAACTATTTTGATAAGCTTTCGTCTTGGGAGATTGATAAAGTGACAAAAAGAAATCACCAAACACTACAACAATCAATAACCTATCTTACATACACTCAAAAAAAACCTTCCAACTTTCCAACCTTAAAACCTTCCCAACCCCAATTACCTAGAAACCTTCGCCCACTTTCGCCATTCCTCTAAATAGTAGTGCAATAATTTAGGTTGATCAAGCGTATTATATTGAATGTTTTCTACTAATAAATCTTTTTCAAAAGTAAAAGCCTGTTCTGAAATGGTGTCGTCTAAAAATTGAGTGGGTACATTGATGTGAATATCACTGGCTTCTATGGGTTGTTGACTAGCCATGACGAAGCCCCAATCGCCGAAGGAAGGAACGTAGGCATGATAGGGGATGCTGTAGGCAAAATCACTGTTTTTGATGGTTTCGTAAATGCACCAAAAGGCTTTTTGAGCATGGTAAGGGCTGGTAGATTGGGTAACAAAAATGCCGTCCGCTTTTAGGTGTCGCTTTGCTAATCTAAAAAAAGCACGACTGTAGAGCCGCGATAAAGATTCGTTAGTTGGGTCGGGCAGGTCGGAGATGATAAGGTCAAATTGTTCGCTGCTTTCCTGTAGATAGACGACCGCATCTTGGGTGATTTTTTCCACTTTAGGATGTTCTAAACTACCTTCATTAAGCTTGAAAACGTGGGGATTATCCATTGCTAAAGCAAACATTTCAGGGTCCAACTCTACCAATACAATGCGCTCTACTTCTTCATGTTTAAGCACCTCACGCGCCGTCAAGCCTTCGCCACCGCCTAAAATAAGTACGTTTTTTTTGTTGTTGGCAACCGCCATTGGAATGTGTACCAGCGATTCGTGATAGCGATATTCGTCTCGCGAAGAAAATTGAATCACACCATTTAAATAGAGGCGTAAATCGTCTTGCCCTTTGGTAAGAATGATGTTTTGATAAGGTGTTTGTTTGTTTAAAATAATGGGGTCTTTAAACAAAGCATTGCTCCAATGACTTAATAATACATTAGAAAATAAGAGCATAACCACAAAAAAAATCGTGACGGTTCCAGCAGCTAAATAGCTCACTCTTTTTTTATTTATAGATAAGAAATTAGAAAAATACCATAAATTTAAGTATCCAACGCCAATATTAATTAAGCCAAAAATGAGCGAAGATTTGAAAGTTCCAAATAGCGGTAATAGCACAAAAGGAAACAATAAAGTCGCCAATAATGCCCCCAAATAATCAAGGGAAAGCACATTAGAGAGATTGACTTTTAGGGGGTAATGATGTTTCATAATGCGCGCTAGTAGTGGAATTTCTAAGCCTGTTAATATGCCAATAATTAAAATTAACAAAAGCATAATGAAAGAGAAATTAGCATATCCAGTATAGGCATAAACCAAATACAAAATCGGTACGCTACTACCACCAATTAGACCTAATAAAATTTCAACACCAATAAATTTGAGCAGTAAATCTTTTTGAATAAGGCGAGAAAGAAAAGACCCAACGCCCATCGCAGCCATATATACGCCAATGGTAATGGAAAATTGCTTGACGCTATCTCCTAAAAAATAAGAGGAGGTTGTACTGATTAGAAGCTCATAAATAATAGAACAAAGACCTGCGATAAAAATGGAAAGAATGAGAACGGTTTTTTCATTAACAAAAGAGGGCAGTTTTAAAGCTTGGTTATTAGGCATTTGTGTTGAACTTTGACTCATGAATAAGTATTTTTATAGTGAAAAGTAAGGGTAAAGACACTGTTTAAGTGTATATTTTATTTGATTTAAAGTGTTGATTATCAGTTGTTTATTTAATAAAAAGTGTCGTTTTATTTTGAATATGTACTGTAGTACTAAGGTTTTTTTTAAAAAAAATGTTCCCAAAGGAAACTAAAATGTACTTCATTTGGTTGATAAGCACATCAACATTAAACTAGATTTAGCTTTTAGAAATTAGTTGTTAAAAATTAGTTTTTTAGCTATGAAATAGTAATTTAAAATTCAACAATTAGCAAATGTTATTTGTTAAATATTCCTTATCATTAAGTATGTCAATGTGTCCTGTTTGAAAGATTGTTTTGATAGCTCACTCATTAATTCATTCTAAGTAATCGTCAATTTAACATTGACTGACTACTAAGTAAAATTTTATATTAAATTATAGGCAATTATTTAATTGTATTTATTTTTTTTATTTTCTAATATTTAATTTAAACAAAAAATTATGACTCCATTTCGGTACTTTTCAAAATTTCCTAGCATTAAGCGAAGCCTTACCAAAGGTGTTTTGGTGTGCACGGTAGCTGGTGGCCTAGGTTTGTACACTGCCTGTAGTGGTGGTAGTACTGAGTATGTCAGTGAAACCAAGTTAGAACCCACACAAGGGTTGGTCACAACAGTTGAGGAAGTTCGCAAAGACGCTTTCAAAATTGCTGATGAAACCATTGTAGACAAAAAGGAAGATTCCAGAATTATTGCCCAATATTTGGATGGCGAGGTAGATACATTTACCTTAGATCAGGTTAAATTGATGGAAAAAAACGGCTCACCTCGCATGAGTGGTATGAGTGGTATTTTGATGGGCGGAGCTATGGGTTATTTGATGGGCAAAAGCATGTCTAAACCATTGAACTCCAGTGCTTACAAAAACAATGCTGCGTTCAACAAATCTACAGGTTCTACTCAAAAAATGGCGCAAACCGCTAAGAAAACAACGACACGCCGTCCTGCAAGAGCAAAATCCAATTTTGGTTCACGATCTTCAACACGTTCATTTGGTGGATAGACGATTAAAAAAAATAAAGCCATTGCCCGATGCCCTGTTTAACGACTTGGGCTGGGGCTGGTTTTTAGGGCAAGAGGACGAAGAAACTTGGGAGTATTTCGTTCCTGAATTATTGGCAATTTCCAAAGCCGAGCAAGAAACCTACAGTCAGGCAGCAGATACTCTTTATCAAATGTATATAGAGGCAACGCAGCATGTGTTGTCCAAGCGTTTGTGGGAGGATCTAGGGATTCCGCGAAATATGGAAGAAATGATCTATCAAACATGGAATGACGATAGACACATCCATTTATTCAGTCGATTTGATTTTGCTGGAGGCTTAGAGGGGCAACCCATTAAATTGATTGAGTTTAATGCAGATACTGCAACTGTGCTGCCCGAAGCGGCGATCATTCAGCGCGCACAGTTAAAGTTTAATGGTATTTCTGAATCCCTGCAATTCAATCAGATATATCAAAATCTGGTGAATCAACTAACGCGGCTGCGCGTGTCGAATCCCGATTTATATCCTACTTTACTAGTCACCACAATGGGGCATCCAGAAGATGAAGCCAATGGCAATGTAATTGGCGATGCTGCTAAAGATGCTGGCTTTGAGGTAGAATATGAATTATTGGAAGATGTTATTTTTTCGGAAGAAGAAGGCATTTTTGTAGAGGAAGACGATGGCAGTTATACCCAATACAATTTTTGGTATAAGCTCGTTCCTTGGGAATTTATCGCTTTTGAAGAGCCTGAATTAATGGATATTTTGACAAAAATTGTGCGAAATCGGCAAGCAGTTATTGTCAATCCCGCCTATACTTTACTGTTTCAATCTAAGGCAATGATGCGTTATTTATGGGATTTACACCCCAATCATCCTTTACTCCTCAAAACAACCGCCCAAAAGCCCAGCCGTTTTGCTAGTACCCCATATGTCGAAAAAGTCATCTTTGGTAGAGAAGGCGAAAACATCACCATTTACAATCAATCAGGTAAAATTTTAGACGTTACAGACGGTGATTTTGGTCGCTATCCCTCTATTTTTCAAGAGTTTGTAGAATTACCCAAAGATAGCAATGGCAATTATTATCAACCCGGCATTTATTATGTAGATGGTGCCTGTGGCTTAGGAATCCGCCGTTGTGATAGTTTGATAGTAGATGAAGATGCCGAATTTGTAGGGCATTATATTGGGTAGAGATGTGAGATAGGAGACGTGAGATAGGAGATATAAGATATAAGATATAAGATATAAGATGTAAGATATAAGATTATTTTTTGTAGAAATGTGCCAGTGATTTTTAAGGAAATTATTGGCACATTTTTTTTATGTAAATCTTTATCAAAAAAAAAAAACAAGCAGCAAACCCAAGTCCACCATCTGATTAATTAAAATTTTATTATTATTAAATAATTCGTAATTCGTAATTCGTAATTCGTAATTAAAACATTAATATCTCACCATTTGCACGCCAATTTTACTAGCATTCGGACGATACAAATTATAATCGGAAATACTAACCGTTCCGTCTAGGTTCACATCTTCCTTGATATATTGCCCTGTTGCAGACAGTTGTAATTGATACTCATTGAAATCGGCAACAGAAATGATGCCGCTACCATTCATATCAGCCGCAAACAAGGCGTTAACCGTCCCCATATTTTGAACCTGCTGTTGTCCGCCTAAAATTTGATTGGCATTGGTAAAATCGTAAGTCATGCTATTGGCTGCGATAATGGTGTTGGCACTCATCACGTCCAAATGGTTACGGTGCCGCAGAATGGCGTGGTAATTATTGCCTGTGGTTAAATTGTATAGGCGCACCCCATTGGTTAAGGTCGCCGCATCTATGATAGAGCCATCATTTTGCAGTAAGGCGACACGCTGCTCAACAAGCATATTAGGATTTGCCCCATCGCGGATTTCTACCAGCACCCAGTCAACAGTATGGAGTGGGAAATTGGTGTGATTGCTAACAGCTTCTGTTCCAGTGTAATTGTAAGGCGCAACAGCATAGGGCTGTGATAAAGCTAAAAGGTTGTTAGTCAATAAGTTGGTGCTCATTGTTTGGGTGCCGCTGTTAAATGCACCTTCTAAAAATGCGGTAATTTCCAGATTGTGGTAGGGGGTCGGGCTGAGTTGGTGAATGATGGTTTGCCCATTTCCCAATAATTCAAAAGCAAAACCATTGTTTTCCCCATTAATAGACACCATCAGGGTATCGTGAGCAGCATTCCAAACAGTTTGCGGAAGCGGATCGCCGCTATAGTGTGGGTAGAGCAAAACCTTGAAATTGGGGGTCACGCTATTGCTCTCTGCTACCAAGCGCGGACGGCTAATATTGGGGTTGGAATTATAGGGATTGCCATTAAAATAATCCAGATAGACCAAATCTTCTAAAATAGCAGGCGGATCGACACTATTGTAATTTTCATTATTTAAAATACGCACCAATAAACGGCGGTTGCCTGTTGCTGCGAGTTCTTCGAGAATCACATCACAACGATAATCGGCATCATTTAAATTGACATCTGTACTTTCAATCGTCAAATCTCGCGCTACCTGCGCCACCCATTTATAATTGTGAACGCTATTGTCTTTTTGCACATCATCCACCACCAAAGTAAAGGGATACGTGCCTTTCACCAAACCAACAGTACGGAAAACGCGCTGCATCGGATTGTACGGCCGCTTAACCATTCGCTCTAATTTACCTGCCGATGTCCAATGATCGTAGTCGTAAAAAGGCGTATTGTGATAGGTCTCATTTCCCGGTATATATTTAAAATCATTCCACGTTTCCAATACTTTTTCCCAACTATTACTACCCAACCACGGATGATCTGAACCAGCATTTTGCGGACTCCAATGCCATTCCCAAGTATAGGCATAAGTCGCATCGCCTGCCACAGTAGAAAAATTGCTAGTTGGTTGCCAAGACAATAATTTCCCGGGCTGTCGGCATTTATCGCCATCAGGATCGCCTACACCCACACCTTTATCGTCAATCAATACGGTACTGTGGAAATAACTCGGTTGAAATTGACTGCCCCCGTAGGTTTTGCGAACCCAAATTCTATCTAATGCACTAAGGGTAAAATCAAGACGGTCGCCATGCGTATGTCCGCCCATATCCTGCCGACAATGGAATTGTACCGACATGGCATCTGTATCAAAGCTACTCCGCATAATGGCTAAACCGCGATCAGGGGCTAGAAAATCAGTTGAATTTTTAAGGGCTGTTTGATTGCGTGTTGACCAATTGCCCGTTTGATAATCGGAAGCAAAAACCGCAGCAGGAATCAAATAATTGTTATAGCTATCATCAGGTACAATTTGTTGATAAACATAGCCTTGTGAGCTATTGCCATACCATTTTTCAATATAATTTTGCCAAACAAAATCAATAGATGGATCATTGGGGAATGCCCATTTTAGGCCAACCGCATCAGCAGAATTAAATTTATAACCGCCTGTTTCATCATCGTAGCCACTGCCTCCCCAAACATCATAAGAGGTGAACCCATAACCGTAAGGCTGCATAATGGCGGGCAAAAAGCTATCGCCTAGCGCGCGCACATGTGGATGCCCTAACAAACTATAGCCACGTTGAGCGCAAGCAACAAGTGTTGTAACAAACTGGTAATTTTTGCCTAAACCCTCATAACCTGCTCCCGAATCGTACCAGCCGTAGGTGATAAAATTGTGCATCATTCGCATCCATCGCTCCGTCATTAAGGTTTGATAACCCGTTTCGCCTTCGATGGCTAAATTCATCAAAATTTCAAAAGAATTAAGCCCTGCCCAATTACTGGTATTGGCATAAGGCGCGACATAGCCCCCATGTCGAGGTAGGGTAGGAATGGCTTCGGCGATGGCTTGACGCACCAAATCTTGCTGGGCGGTAGTCATATTGTTGTAGTTCAGATCGTAGCACAAAGCCATATGCTCGCCACCGCAAAAGTTGAAATTACTGCTGTTATTATCAGGATTGCCGATGACGAGGGAAGCCCAAAAAGTCATTGCGGTCGTTAGATCGGCAGTTCTAGCACTATAAGAAAGCCCTGTGTCGCCATCGGTTTGACCTGCGTACATCAGACACTCAAAAGCTTCCAAAGCCATTAAAGAAGCGGTGCGATGGCGTGTTTTGATGGGTATACCATCCCAAACGGTAGGGTCTTGGGCAACTAATTTAGCGTAATAGCTGCTAAAATCCCACGCGCCAGCATTGTCAATATAGCGACTGCCGAAGCCATCGGAGCCGTAGCTGGAATTGTGGTTGTAGGTGCCGCCGTTATTATAGCCCAAATGTAAAAGGGTGGTATAAGCGTGAATTTGTGCGGCAACTGCTTGTCCACTTGCGGTATTGGCGAGGCGGTTTTGGATGTCGGGAATGTCACTAGGTCCAAAAAATACGCGCGGATGCACGCCAACTGCTGGAGCATGTGAAATACTGCGAACTCCTGTAAAGTCATCGGTATAATTTAGTGGGCCGAACTCTGAGGGGTTGCTGCTGTCATAGTTCGCCCATTCGTAGGTAAAACCGCCTGCTTGTGCATTTGCCGGGCTTGCCGATGCCGAAGCTGACCAAGCCGCTTTCTTTTGACTGCTGGATGCATCGCGCATTTTAAAACGGTAGGTATAGCTTTTGCCTGCGGTCAATCCTGTATCTTCGTAGATGGAACTGGACTGCCAACCGCTATCATGTCCGCCGCCGCTGATACATTCAAAGTAGTATGCTACACCGCGATGAGTGGAGGCAGGAGCAGCCATTTTAACGGAGGTACTGCCCGATGCGGTGGGCGACATTTGCCATTTAGTAGAAGATGGGGCTTGTGTGTTTTGTGCCATGAGTGGGTAAGCACAAGAGAGGAGTAAAAGAATGATCGCAATTTGTAGCTGCTTCATAATTTTATTGCAGTTTAATTATTATAGAATAACTATTGCAAGATAAAAAAATTTGAGTTACAAAGCTGGATTTGGGGGGGATTTTTGGCTTTTGGCTTTTTGGCTTTTTGGCTTTTTGGACTTTTGGCTTTTTGGACTTTTGGCTTTTTGGACTTTTGGCTTTTTGGACTTTTGGGCTTTTGGGCTTTTGGGCTTTCGGGCTTTTGGGCTTTTGGGCTTTTGGAAGTTAGCTTTTTTTTAGAAAATGGTGGTGATAAATTAGTTTTTGATTTAATCAAAAAAAAATGTAACTTTGGAGAAAAGAAATAGATGATTAGTAAAGACGACATACTATTATTTTTACAAGCCCAAAAAGAGCAATTGTTTACTGACTATCAATTGGTTAAATTAGGTTTATTTGGTTCTTTTGCTAGAGATGAGGCAACAGAAAACAGTGATATTGATTTAATTATTGAGTTTGAACCAGAAACGGAAAATTTATCAGAAAAGAAAGCCCAAATCAAACACTTAATTAGTCAACAGTTTAATCGAAAAGTCGATCTATGCCGAGAAAAATATATAAAGCCTTATTTTAAGTCTCAAATTCTTAAAGCAGCGATTTATGTTTGATTTGTTTTGGGAATATAATTTTTAGCTATTGTCTATAGATATTTTTCTAGTATCTCTTGTTTCATCTGACTTGCATTTTCAATAACATTATTGGCTCCTCTTATTTGACGTTCTATTCCTAAAATTTCATTAACTAAGGTTTCCTGAATGTTTAGGGGAGGAACGGGGATTTTGATATTATCAAATGTGCTTTTAATAATTGCACCAAAAGTTACACCTATTGCTTTATCTTGCAACTGTTTAATTTCTTGTTTTAAGATATAGAATAAGTATCCATTATCTAATTTATCATTTCCTCTAAGTCCATATGAAGATTGATTAAAAGTCATTGGTATAGCTAATTGTGCTAATGCGCCGACTGTTCCCCTTGCTGATATAATTAAATCACCTTTGTTTAAATATCTTGTGTTGCTATTTTCTAAACCTAGTTTTGTAATATGTTTTTCCGTTTTTTCTACGAATCTATTTACTTTACTATAATCTGCTACACTTAACCAAGGTATATCTCCATTCCAATAAGCTGCCACATTTGTTTTAGGGGTGCCACCACTGATAATTTCAACAAACTTTGTTAATTTTTGAGGTGGGTATTTCTGACTTTCTGCCTTCACCTTCTCCTCAATTTCCAAACGCCATTTTTTTATTGCTTTTTTTGCCACTTCCACCGCTTTGTCTACTTCCTCACAATCAGCGACAATTTTTTGCTGTATGTGGAGAGGGGGAAGGGGGATTTTTATCTCCTCTTTTAATAGTTTGCTATTCAGACTTTTTCCAAAAGTTTTATAACCAACATTTTCTAAATCTATTTTTTTAGCATTAAACAACTGGTACAAATACTTATCTAATATTTTTTTTGAATCTATTGGTATTAATCCTGCTATTGCTTCATTTGTATACAAGTCTGCTCCTGCTATCGCAGTTTTTCCAATTGATAATTTGAAACTTAACAATGTTGTTCCTTTAGGAATTAATTTTACATTAGAATTTTTAACACCTTCTTCAGTAATTTTTTCTTTAGTATCAATTATTATTTGTCCATTCATTTCTGCTATTGAAACCCATAAATTTTTTCCTTCAAAATATGTTTGTATTCTCCTTGAGGGAGTTCCACCAATTAATATTTTTACTACTTCTCCCAGCTTCACCAAATCCCATTTAGTATCAATTTTTATATTTTTTTTAGGAGATAAAGAAAAAACTTTATTAAAATCTGTTCTGGAAAAATCCAATATATCCGTTACAGAGGCATAAGAACAGTGTTCGGGTACATTACTAAAGGTCTTGCCTAAGAAATTTTGCTGAATGTAATAGCTGATTTTTTGGGAATTATTGATGTTTTTTGGATCGAATAAGGGGGTAATAATGTCGTTAACTGTTTCGCCCCCATAGTATTTAATGCCTTCTTTGCCTTTGGAACCGCTCCATTCGTAGCCTAAAAATTTCTTCTGTTCTTTGTTTTTACTGGGCGATTTTACAATCAATACTTTTTGTGGATTTTTGTAAGCCAACATAAAATAATACAATTTGTCTTGCTCTATTTGTCGCAAATAATCCACCCATTTTTGGTATAATTCTAGTTTTTGTTTTGCCAAAAGTTCTTGTTCTTTTTCAGGCAATAATTGTTTTACGGCTTCTTTTAATTCTACTTGACTTACTCTTTTTTTAGCTTCTTTATACTGCTTTTTTAGTTCTTGTTCTATTTGTTTAGGTAAATCACTTATTTTTTTAAAGTGTTTATGTTTTATATTTTTAATAATTGTGCTTTTATTAAAATCGCTTTGATAATCTTGAAAAATATCATATTTATCGCATAATTCTTGCAATATAACTGCTGCATCTAGGTCATTTCGAGTAATATTTAACAGTTTTTTATAGTCTTCAAATTCAATGTCAATGTGTTCACAATATTTTTTCACTAAATATAAATCCTTGTATACCTCTACAGTATCGTCTTTGGGCGGAATACCCTCAAAAAAAGCGAGGCTTCTATTGTAAAAATGCTCGGCGGGCTCTGGGCGTTGGGCTTTTCGCCTAAGAAAAAGAACAACCGTATTGGTGCCTGTTTTGCCAAAAGTGCCACTACCGAGTTCTACCAAAGAGATAATATCAAAATACTTTAAAATAATTGCTCTGGTGCCAATATGTGTAGCATCGGTATTCGACAAAACCGAAGCTGGAACAATAATGCCAACAACGCCAGAAGGTGCGAGTAGTTGTTTGGCTCGTTCTATAAAAAAACACTGAATATTTTTGGTATTGCTATTGATGCCAGTAATTTCAGTGAGGGCGTAGTTATGTCGAATGATCTCTGGAAGCGTCGTCAAAAAACCTTCTACAGCAAAAGGCGGATTGGCGACTAAAACATCAAAACTTTCGAGTTTCAAATTTGCTATATTGTCTAGCGCATCACGCTCAAGGATTTGAATGTCGTCTTGTCCATACATAAAAGCCGAAACCTTTGCGACCTTTGCTAGTCGGTCTTCCTTTTCCACGCCATAAGTTGCTTTGTAATAATCGCTTACGTTTACCTTTTTGTGCTTTTCGACTAAAGGCTTAATTTGATGTGCATATTCATTGAGAAAATGCCCTGAACCACAAGCGTAATCAATGGTAAGCAATGGGTCTTGAGTATGTTTTATTTTATACTCTAATGGCAATGAGGAAACGATAAATTTGCAAATGGGCATAGGGGTAAAAAACTGCCCTTCGGATTGTTTGATGCTGTTGTCTAGGAAATATTCAAACATATCCCCTAAAAACTGATTTTGCTCATCGGTTTTGAGGCGTAGACTTTGCCACATTCGGGCAATTTCAATCAATACTTTTGTATTTTTATTGAATAGGCGTTCATTGTGTACATTGATAAAAGAAAAAGCAGTGTTGGAAAAGAATTTGAGTTTGCGAAAATATTTTTGAATGGTTTTTTTAGTGGCATTTCTATCATTTGCGACTGTCCAAAAAGCATCATCAATTTGTTTATTGGAAATGTAAGTAATGTCTTCATCCAAAAATTTTCTCATACCAACCTTATACAATTCCTGCAATCTGTCTACAAAATCAAAATAATTGTCATAAGCAATGCCTTTCCAGTAAAACCTTAAATCAGTCGGATTTTCTTGCTCATCTACAATTTTACATAAAAACAAATTCACTAGGACTTCAAAAGCAGTTTCTTTACGAGCAATGTTGTGTGTTCGCAAAATGGTGCGAAACCGATGATATTTACCTTCTTTGTCAGCTGCTGTGAGAGGATTGGTATCATATTTTAGGGTATATTTGTCTTTTCCAATTTGATAGGCTTGAATGTTATCCTCAAAAATGCCCGATTCGGTGTATTCTTTTTGGTAGGTATTTTTCCAAACTTTATAACGTTGACCAACATTAGAAGCGTCTTGGAAGGATTTTAGAGCTTGCCCATTGTCTTGTTGTTGGTTTAAAATATCTTCATTGTCTTTATGTGAAATAATGCGTTGGTGGATGTTCAATTGTTGATTTTTTTTATCAAAATCAGATGCATATAAACACAAAAATTCAACTTCAGAAATTTGTTGAGCATAAGAAAAAAGCTGATCGCCATCCTCCAGGGTATTCTTCCATGCTTTTTCAAACTCTTTACCTTCTGTTTTGCACTCAATTAATAAAAGCGGCTTTTTCGTTTGATTTTTTATCAAAATATCTGCTCGCCCACCACTTGCCCCACGTCCAACTTTCCATTTTGGTTCTAGTTCAATATGTTCGGCTTTATAACCTTTTTCTAGTAAGCGATGGACACATTCAAAAACAACAAAGTTTTCATTTTGAGAAAAATTACAGGTTTGCCGTTCATTGATAATCAAACCTTTATCTTCTGGATAAATTAATTCTTTTTTTGAAAAATCTACTTTTAGGTAGGCTTCATTTTCAAATTTTTTGTGAAAAATATTTTCTTTTTCCTCAAATTTAAGAAAACGCAATAAGGCTTTAAAGTTGTTTATATCTATCATTGAATAATTGACATTGATTTTTTCAAAAAAACATCCAAAGATAGCAACAAAAAAGCAAGGAGACAATTCTACTTAAAATTATTGATTTTGTTTTGGGTATATAAATTATTATTTTATTCATAGAGATAGAATCCCTACCTTATTGATAGCTTAATTATCATGGATTTTTTATCAATAACATAGAGATTTATCCCTGTGCTCCCAATCCCACCAAAAAAATTTCCCCCTAAAAACCTTTTAAACTCCAAAAGTACTTGTACCTTTGCACACATTTTAAAATAAAAAAATATTTTTTTAAAGTAAAAGAATAAATATTCCTTTATTTTGAATCAATTATTCATTTCCGATCATTAAGTCGCTAGGGAATACGGGGAAAGTAAATTGCGAGGGCGTAATTTATTTTTGGGAAATTTCTAAATACGTCACAGTTACTTGAGGATGGGCAAACTTATATATACTATATATGCAAACATTTGATAGTTTAGGACTTAATGACAAGGTATTAAAATCGCTGGGCGAATTGGGTTTTGAAGTAGCGACCCCCATTCAGGCGCAAGCGATTCCGCATCTACTCACGAGTGACCAAGATTTAATTGGCTATGCTCAAACGGGTACGGGCAAAACGGCTGCTTTTAGCCTGCCCATTATCGAAAAAATTGACCTTAGTAGTCAACATCCGCAAGCTCTTATTTTGTGTCCCACCCGCGAATTGTGCCTGCAAACCACAACGGCCATCAAGGGTTTTGTAAAATATATGCGTGGTTTGAGTGTGGTTGCCATTTACGGCGGCGAGAGCATGGATCGGCAGTTGAAAGCCTTAAAACATGGCGGTCATATTGTGGTGGGTACGCCCGGGCGTGTCCGCGATATGATTCGGCGCAAAAAGCTAAAATTAGACCGCCTTCAGTATTTGGTATTGGATGAAGCCGATGAAATGTTGAGCATGGGTTTTAAGGATGAATTGGATGCCATTATTGGAGCAACACCCGAAGAACGGCAAACGCTTTTGTTTTCTGCAACGATGCCTAAAGGAATCCAGCGCATTACGAAGGAGTATATGAAAACGCCCAAAGAACTGAACGCTGGACGGCGAAATATGGGCGCAGATAAGGTGCAGCATGTTTATTTTGTGGTGCGCCACAACGATAAATACGAAGCCCTAAAACGCATTGCAGACAGTCATCCGAATATTTACGCCATCGTTTTTTGTCGGACGCGGCGCGAAACCAAAGAAATTGCCGAGCGTTTGATACAGGACAAATACCTGGCTGCTCCTCTACATGGCGACCTCTCCCAATCGCAGCGCGAGCAAGTGATGAAGCATTTCCGAAAAAAGCAATTGCAACTCCTCATTGCGACCGATGTTGCTGCTCGCGGCATTGATGTCAACAATCTAACACACATCATCAATTATCAATTACCCGATCAATTGGAATCCTATATCCACCGCAGCGGCCGCACAGGACGGGCAGGGAATAGCGGTATTTCTATGGCGATTATTACGCCTAGAGAGGGCGGAAAAATCCGAATTATTGAGCGAAAAATAGGCAAAAAGTTTGAGTATCAGCAGGTGCCAAGCGGTCAAGAAATTTGTCAAAAACGGGTGTTTAATTTCATTGATAAAGTGGAGCGAGTAACGGTTGAGGAGGCGCAAATCGCTCCTTTTATCGAAGATATTTACAAAAAAACAAGCTGGATGAGCCGCGAAGACCTTATTAATCGCTTTGTGGCGGTGGAATTTAATCGCTTTTTGGCGTATTATAAAAATGCCAATGACCTGAATTTGTCCTTAGACCATAAAGATGATCGGAAAAGGGACAAAAAACAAAGTCGAAAGGAGCGTAAAAAAGGCAAAGGCAAGCATCAGCGCATTACGTTTACGCGCTTTCATATGAATGTCGGGAAAAAGCAAAATTTAACGCCCATCCGCCTCCTCAATTTAATCAACGACTGGACACGCATTAAAAATATAGAAATTGGAAAGATTGAAATACTCAATAATTTTTCCTTTTTTGAGATTGATCAACATTATGCTGATGATGTATCAAGGGCTTTTAATGGTAGACCGCTAGGGGGCGTAACCATCGCTTTGGAAGTTGCGAATGCTGCCCAAAAGCCAACGTTTTCGTTTGCGGATAAAAAGAAAAAGAAGAAGAAAAAGCGGAAGAAGTTTTAGGGGAGAGATATAAGACGTAAGATATAAGATGTAAGACTTGGAATTGCGGATTTTTGGAAACTTTGTTATAGGCAAAGCTTTTAGAGTTTGATTCGGCACGAGGTGGAACCTCGCCCCTGTAATAAACTTTATTGTACAGGTGAGAGCTTTTAGCTCGCGCCGAACGAAATTCGTAGCCTTTGGCTACAACTGCTGAAACTATTCAATAACTCACCAACTTTTGTTTAATGAAATTTTTTAGGGCTATTTGGAGCATTATTCGGTTGCGCTGTCCGAGTTGTCGGGAGCAGCCGATGTTTGACAATCCTAGTTTGTGGAATATCAAGGAGATTGATAAAATGCCTAAGTACTGTCCGAATTGTGAGCAGGATTTTGAGCCTGAGCCGGGGTTTTATTATGGGGCTATGTTTGTGAGTTATGGGTTCACCTGTTTTTTGCTGTTTTTTATGTTGGGGATTTCCTTATTGCTGTTTGGGGCTATTTCTCGGCGGTTTTTGTATGGCTCTAT
>JAHDHV010000629.1 GCA_020631155.1 Bacteroidota bacterium
AGTGAATGTCTATTTAAACAGTATTTTGCCATTCCCTAAATTCTTGACACACTCAGTTTGTTTTGTTTTTCCACAATCATTTTTCCCAAATCCCAATATAAATGCAATAAATCCTTATTCACCGTCTTTAGTGCCTCATACTGAGCAGTGCGAATACGCTCTTTTACTTCAGACAGAAAAGTTTCATAGTCGGTATCATTTGTAGAGGGGTGTTTCATATTTTGTGCTTTTTAAAAAAGTTAGAAGTTTGATAAAGTTATGTATTTTTGGCTAAAAATATTGTTTTTTAGGGCATTTTTTTATTTTCTATTGAAAAAATTGATGGGGTGTTAATTATGTCGCTTATCTTTGAAATGTAACTGTAGCCAAAGGCTACGATTTTGGTTCGGAGCGAGCTAAAAGCTCACACCTGTATAATATTGAATAAACAAAATATTTTTATTGTAGCCAAAGGCCACGATTTTGGTTCGGCTTATCTTTGAGAGGAGACACAAGATGTTGTGTATCTACCCAAAGATAAAATTCGTAATTCGTAATTAAATATGCACAAACTACTACTATTTATCCTAGCCTTATTGATGGGGGCAGGCACTTGTAATCGTCAGAAAGAGATGAAATTTCAATGGACACCACAGGAAACGGGTTTAAACGCATCGGCGCGAGGGGTGTATGCTGTAGATAAACAAACGGTGTGGCTCGTGAACAGTAAGGGGGCTTATGCGCGCACAATTGACGGCGGCAGCACTTGGGAAAATGGTCTGATTGCTGGGGTAGATACCTTAGATTTTCGCGATGTTTTTGCTATTGACGGTCAAACGGCATTGGCGATGAGCGCAGGGAATGGAGCGAGTTCACGTATTTACCAAACAACGGACGGCGGTAAATCATGGAATTTGCAATTGCAAAATGAGCACCCCAAAGCTTTTTTTGATGCCTTCGCTTTTTGGGACAATCAAAACGGCATCCTCATCAGCGACCCAATTGGCGACAAACCGCACCTCCTCCTCACTGCTGATGGTGGCAAAACTTGGTCGCCTATTCCGCCAAAACGTTTGCCTGATATTAAAAAGGAAGAATACGGATTTGCCGCTAGTGGCACTTGCATTACGGTGGTGGGCAATAGCAATGTTTGGCTGGCTACGGGCGGTATGTCAGCGCGCGTTTTTCACTCCGCAGATAGGGGTCAAACATGGAAGGTCTACCCTACCCCAATGACTAGCGGTGTTTCCTCAAAAGGTATTTTTTCGGTTGATTTTGCCGATGCACAGAATGGTGTTATTGTGGGGGGCGATTATCAAAAAGCGGATTTGGCGGAAAAAAATGTGGCTTTTACCAAAGATGGCGGTAAAACATGGCAGTTGGCGGAAAAAGCAGATAGCGTTGGTTATCAGTCTTGTGTGCAGTTTGTCGGCCAAAATACCTATATCGCAACAGGCAGTAATAGTAGCAATTATTCGATAGACGGTGGCCGTACTTGGCAGCGATTGAGTTCGGAAGGTTGTCACGCTATTGCCCTATCTCCTGATAAAACAAGGGCTTGGCTAGTTGGTGGCAAAGGGCGAGTTTTTAAATTGAAAATGGAAAATTGAAAGTGGAAAATTGTTTCTTCCTCTAATCACTGGTCTACCAATCACCAATTTGACAATAGAAAATTACCTAGTTGTTGGCTTGGATGAGGATTTTAGTGGAAATGAGGCAGATACAACAAAATGTGTGTAGAGAAAAGGCATGCCTTTTCTCCACGGAGAGCTATCAGTGAGGCTTAGAGCGAACAGCGTTTTGGCAAAGGCGAATTGAAACGGAAAGCCCGACCCCGATGATTGAGCATTAAGAGCGCAGCGACTTTTGCGAAACAGAGGGGGCAGCCCCAAACAACAATAAAATTAAATTAAGTAAACAATTATTTTTTTATCCTAATCACGAATCCACGAATCATAAATTAAGTATTATCCAATACCGTTTTTAGTTCGTTGAAAATACGTTCAATAAGACGCACATCTTTGGTAATAATTTCTGCTTTGCCTTGCATATTGTGTTTAAAAATAAGGTTTTTCTTGGCAGTTGTTTTTAGCCCATTGGGTAGCCCTACATATACTTTATAGGTACCGCTGGGACCACCTTCTTTTGTAATCATGGTGGTTGTTACATCAGAAATAGACTTGACAACGCCTTTAACAACGCCAAATTCTTTTTTCATATAACTATCTAACTCTATATTTAATACCTGTCCTACTTCAACCTTACCAGAACCTTGCTCGGCCATAAACATTTCCCCATAAATTTTATCTTCTGCCCTTGGCAATACCTTAGCAATTTCCTGTTCATTTTTTACAAACATATTGTCTTTGCTAAAGTTAACATAGTTCAATTCCCCAGCTATGGGTGCGCGAATTACATAGCGTTGTTCCCATATGTCAATTTGATTTTGTAGCATGGTATAGGCATCTTCAATGTTATGGCTTGTCTCACGATACGATTTGGATTGCCCAAAATCTAACTCCCGTAATTGACTCTGTAGATTTA
>JAHDHV010000630.1 GCA_020631155.1 Bacteroidota bacterium
TGCTTTACACTAAACTCAATCACTCAATTTTACTTTATTTCTGACAATTATTATTTAATTTTGTGTTTATAAATTCATTAAATGTACAGAACTATGAAAAAGATTCTGATGTTCATCATCACTCTTTCTATTGTTTCTTTTAGCACTTACGCACAAGTAGAAGAACTTAAAAAAGGAAGTTCTTACGTATTAGATGATGAAGGTAATTTAGTTGAAAATAATTCACCTGTATTCAGCTTTGAAAAAGAAACTCATGACTTTGGTGAAGTTGTAGAGGGTGGAAAAATTTCTCATGAATTTACTTTTACCAATGACGGTAATGAGCCTTTAATCATTAAAAGTGTGAAAGCTTCTTGCGGTTGTACAACCCCTAACTGGCCAGAAGAGCCAATTATGCCGGGTGAAGAAGCAACAATTACAGCGACTTACAACACGAAAAAGCGCATCGGTCCTTTCAATAAATCTATTACCATTACTTCTAATGCATATACGCCAACAAAGCGTTTATTCATCAAAGGTAAAGTGTTGAAACCCAGCGAAGAAGAGACAATTCCAGTTAAAAAACCATCTATCGTTAACGAAGCAGATAAGTAATTGGTAGAGACAGTTCATGAACTGTTTCTACATGAATTTTCTTTACATAAATTGTATAGATATTTTGTGTGCTTATCAAAAGTATGCTTTATTCCGATAAATTCGGTTGATATATATTTAATATTAAAAAACTCTATGGTTAAAAAATCATAGAGTTTTTTTTATTTTTGTGGGATAGTAAGCACTACACAATATAAACGGGACTCTTTGTTTGATTAAAACAATGAATGTCAATATTTTAGAACAAAATTGTGCACAATTAATTAGTGCTTGGCACTTAAGTTAGACAAAATTAAACGTTAATAATGAATTAACCCAAATGTTATGTCTATACCAAAAACAGTTTAGAATCGTAATTTTTTATAGCCAAAGCCTATAAGGTTTGCTTCGGCGCGAGGTGGAACCTCGCCCCTGTAATCTAGCAGGTGTGAGGCTTTGCCTCGCTCCGAACTAAATTTGTAGCCTCTGGCTACACTGATAAAAACAAATAAAAAATTTAACAACTTTTGCTTTTATCCTGTTTTTGGTATAAGTGCTTAAAAAGCTAATATCCAACATCTGATTTCTAACAGCTAAAAATCCAAAAGTCTACCTGTGCTATGCCAAATATTTCTATCAAAGGACAACAGATGCCCGCATCACCTATTCGAAAGCTGGTTCCTTATAGCGAAAAAGCTAAAAAAGCAGGCAAAAAAGTATACCATCTCAATATTGGACAGCCTGATATTAAAACACCCGTAGAGATGCTTAATGCCGTCAAAAGCATTGATTTTGAGGTACTTGCCTATAGCCCATCCGCAGGCATCGCTTCGTATCGGAAAAAATTAGTCGAATATTATGCTCGCCATAATATAAGCTTAGAATATACCGACATACAAGTAACTACAGGCGGCTCAGAAGCCATTCTGTTTGGTATGTTAAGCTGCTTAGACCCAGGCGATGAGGTGATTATTCCAGAGCCTTGTTACGCCAATTACAACGGTTTTGCACATGTTGGAAATATTGTTGTAAAGCCTGTAACCGCCAGCCTTGAACACAATTTTGCCCTACCACCGATTGAAGATTTTGAAAAAGTTATTACTCCTAAAACAAAAGCAATTTTAATTTGCAATCCAAGTAATCCAACAGGTTATTTGTATAGCAAAGCAGAGTTGGAAACCTTACGTGATATAGTCATTCGCCATGATTTGTTTTTATTTTCTGATGAAGTCTATCGCGAATTTGTCTATGGTGGGCAACAACATCATTCCGTACTCAATTTAGAGGGCTTAGAGCAACATGCGATTGTAGTAGATTCAGTATCAAAGCGTTATAGTGCATGTGGGGCTAGAATTGGTGCATTAATTTCTCGAAATACAGAGCTGATGACAACAGTTCTGAAATTTGCACAAGCACGTTTAAGTCCACCTACCTTTGGACAAATAGCCGCTGAAGCCGCCATTGATGTACCTGACAGTTATTTGGAAGCGGTAATAAAGGAATACGAGCAACGCCGCAATGTGTTGGTAGAAGGATTGCAAAAAATAAAAGGCGTAATTTGCCCAACACCAACAGGGGCGTTCTATACAGTTGTAGAATTGCCTGTTGCCGATACCGAGCATTTTTGCCAGTGGATGCTCGAAGAATTTGACCATGAGGGGGAAACAGTCATGATGGCACCTGCCGCGGGCTTTTATGCTACTAAAGGACTGGGCAAAAATCAGGTGCGTATCGCCTATGTACTCAACCAATCAGATTTGCAAAAAGCTTTATTTTGCCTAGAAAAAGGATTGGACGCTTATACATCGGTGATTCATAATTCGTAGACCAGTGATTTGGCGACAGACATCTTTGATAGTTAATTTTTTTTGAATGTCTGTGTATAGTAAATAACGGTATGTTTCAAATACCGAGTTTATCCACCTAACAGTTTGTGCTTATTTTAACA
>JAHDHV010000631.1 GCA_020631155.1 Bacteroidota bacterium
TTTGCACCATGCGAAAAGTAGTAATTATTGACGGTTGCCGTACTCCTTTTTTACGCTCAGGAACGGCATATATGGATTTAATGTCCTACCAATTAGGGCAATGGGCAATCAAAGGTTTGTTAAACAAAACAGACATTGAACCCGAAGCAGTAGACCAAGTAATCATGGGAACGGTGATTTCCAACATCCGTACCGCAAATGTCGCGCGCGAATCGGCACTAACAGCAGGGATTCCCAACACAACACCCTGTCATACCGTATCGCAGGCTTGCATTTCCGCCAATCGCGCGATTGCCAGCGCGGTAGATGCCATCCTGCTCAATCGCGCTGATATTATCATTGCAGGCGGCACCGATAATACCTCCGACACGCCGATTGGTTACACTAAAAAAATGCGGAAAAAGCTATTTAAAGCGCAAAAATTAAGAGGCGCAGGCGATATGTTGAAATTTGCCAGCACCTTGCGTCCCAGCGATTTTATGCCCGACCAGCCCAAAGTAGCGGAGTTCATCACCAACAGAACAATGGGTGAGGACTGCGAAATTTTGACCTCCAAATACGGCGTTACCCGACAAGAACAGGATGAATTTGCGGTGCGCTCCCACCATTTAGCAGCCAAAGCAATGGAAGACGGACATTTACCCGATGAAATTGTGAGTGTACAATTACCACCAAAATTTGACGTAATAGACAAAGACAATGGCGTGCGCGGCGATACCAGCATGAAAAAAGTCGCCAAATTGCGCCCTGCTTTTGATAAAAAACACGGCACCATCACCGCAGGCAACGCTTCCTTTTTAACCGATGGCGCAGCAGCCGTTTTGTTGATGTCAGAAGAAAAAGCGAAGGAATTGGGACTAACACCCAAAGCCACTGTGGTAGACTACGCTTTTTCGGGGCAGGATTTGGAAGAAGAATTGTTGTTGGGAAATGCGTATGCCGTTTCTAAAGTATTGGAGCGCACAGGTTTAACAATTGAAGATATGGATGTGATTGAATTTCATGAAGCCTTTGCAGGACAAATTTTAGCGAACCTAAAATGCTTGGCATCTGATGAATTTGCTCAGAAAAACCTAGGCCGCGACAAAGCAGTAGGCAAAATTCCAATAGAAAAATTCAACCTTTGGGGCGGTTCTCTATCACTAGGTCATCCCTTCGGCGCAACAGGCGCGAGAATTGTTACCACCGCCGCCAATCGCCTACAAAAAGAAGGTGGACGCTACGCCTTACTCGCCGCTTGTGCAGCAGGCGCGCACGGCCACGCTATGATTTTGGAACGATATGAAGGATAGACGGGAGATAGGAGATGTGAGACTTTTTGATTTTGAATATGGGATTTGGTGATTTTGGATTTGTAAAATAAGGAATCACGAATCTACGAATCCACTGGTCAACGAATCTACGAATCACTGATCAACGAATCACTAAACAATGGACTATATACACGGTTTTACGGAAACGGAGCAAAATCGCTTGGTGGAACAGGGTAAATTTTTGGCAAAATACATGTTTCCAAGAGTAGATTTGAGCAATTGCGAAATGGTGCTCGAAATCGGCTGTGGGGTAGGGGCAGAAATTATTTTATTGGCAGAAAAATTTCCCGAAACCACCTTTTACGGCATTGATATTTCTGCCGAACAATTGCAAAAAGCAGAACATCTGCTCGCTCCTTTACTACAAAAAGGCAAGGCAAAACTCACTCAGGGCGATGCGACTAAGTTACCTTATGCCGATAATACCTTTGATAGTGTCGTGATTTTTTGGCTATTGGAACATGTATCTAATCCGCTAGAAATTGTAAAAGAAGCCCATCGCGTACTCAAAAAAGAAGGCACTTTTTACTGCACAGAAGTCTTTAATCACAGCATGTACCTCTATCCAAATGGCCCCGAATTACAACATTATTGGAAGGTATATAATGAGCATCAGCGCACACTCGGCGGCGATGGAGATGTTGGTGCGCGTTTAGGCTCTTTTCTACATCAAGCTGGTTTTCAGGAGATTGCATTTCACGATATTCCCGTTTCTATGGATGCGCGTATGGAAAATGTAGCTGACAGAAAAGCCCTTATTTATTACTGGCGAAATCTATTATCCAGCGCGACCGAGGTATTGATTGAACAGCAAAAAGTATCCCCCAAAATGCGAACTATTTTGGCAACTACATTTGAAGAACACATTTATAATAAAGATGCTATTTTCTATTATTGCGCCAAACAAGCAATTGGTAAAAAGCTTACTTAATGGAGAGTTGAAAGTTGAAAACTTTTTGAATGAAAAATTGAAAGTTGAAAATGGAAAACTTTTTTTAATGAAAATAAGAAAATGAAGTTATTATTCTATGCGTTACTCTTTGGTTTAACAATCCTTGCAGCCTGCAAAAGCACTACCAAAGTCAGTACTACAACCAATAAAGCTGCCTTTAAAGAAGTCCCCTATACCGTTACCTACCAAAGCCAGAGCGACGGCACCTACCTACAACCTAGTGTTATTGACTCCACAATGGCG
>JAHDHV010000632.1 GCA_020631155.1 Bacteroidota bacterium
GAAAATTTTTGGTGTGTAATGGAGAATGAATGAATTGTTGTATAAATTAGTTATTGTGTTTTTTATTCCTTATTTTGCTAAAAAATACTCCTAATCTCTATTAACTGCCTAAAAATTCAAGTAGCTTCTTTTTCATTACAAATATTTTTTTTCAAAAATAATAAAACAAAGAATACATACCATCCAACTTTTTTTTTCTATGACACCTACCGTATTAATTACAGGAGGCTCTAGTGGAATTGGCTTTGAGCTTGCTAAATTATTTGCCAAAGATAGCTACAACTTATTTTTAGTTTCCAAGCCTCCACAGGAATTAGCCCAAGCAGTTGCCTATTTTAAGGAACATTTTCCCGAAACAAAAATTTATACCTTAGCACAAGATTTATCCATTCAAGGCTCGGCAGCAAAGGTATATGAATTTACACAAACCCAAGCTTTAAGCATTGAGGTGCTCATTAACAATGCAGGCGTTGGCACTTATGGTTTTTTGGATAGCATTGATATAGCCAAAGAAATAAGTATGCTAAATTTAAATGTGCTTACACTTTACCATTTAACACGCTTATTTCTAGCAGATATGCTGGCAAAAAATCATGGGCAAATCATCAATATTGCTTCTGTTGCTGCCTTTCAACCTAATGCAACCTTAGCCACTTATGGAGCTTCTAAGTCTTTTGTGTATAGTTTTAGTCGCGCGCTGTCCCAAGAGTTGAAAGAGTCGGGCAGTGCGGTTAAACTACTAACTGTCTGCCCACCTGCTACCCGAAAAACGGCCTTTCAAAAGCGTGCAGGGATGGAAAAAACCAATACTTTTGAGGGATTTGGAACTTTAGATGTTGAGGTTGTAGCCGAAGATGCTTATAAAGCTTTTAAGAATGGAAAAGAGTTTATTATTCCGGGGCGAGGTTTGCGTTTGCTTTCTATGTTTGTCAATCGGCTGCCAACCCAATGGCGAATGTTTTTAGCTCGACAACATTTGCAACAGAAGTGAGTTGGATTTTTGTTTTTTTAGCCTTTTGGCTTTTCTATTGTTCTACAAATCAACAAATCACGAATCACAAATCACGAAAAATTACTACGCACCTATTTTCTGTTGCAATTTCGTCATTGTGGTATTAAAATCTACTAATAAATTTTCTACTAATTTTTCTTTCACATTAATGTATTCCAATAATTGCTGATTGGATAGTTGTACCCTATCTCCTATTCGCTGTAAACCGTCTTTGCTCATTTGATTCATTTTGGCAACCGTTTCAAAGGCACTGCGGTTGTGAATTAGCTCGGATTGTAGGCTTTGTAAAGTTTTTCTAAGTACTTGAAAATCATCGGAAAAATGGGCGAGGCTGCTGCCAAAACGGTCGCTCGCGCTGTCAAGTTGCAAAATAGTGGTGCTGATGTTGCTCACTAGCGAGTTGATGCGTTTTTGCGTGTCCAATAGGCTTTCGGTAGAATATTTGAGGTTTTCGGCGGCGGTTTGTAAATCACCAGTCGCGCCTTTCATTACTTTGGGTAGGGTACGCTCAATACTTGTTGTAATGGCTTCGGCTAGGTTTTGATCGGGGGCTTTTTGGAAAAATGGCAATACTTTGGTTAAAGAAACAGCTTCTAAGCGATTGATGATGTGATGTTGAAAATTTTTAACAATCACCAACATAAAGCTCAATATAACCGATGCAATAATACCTACAATACTCGTTCCCAGAGCTTTATCTAATCCACCGATAATTTTAGAAATATTTTCATAAGGTGTTATTGTAGTAGCTTGATTAAAGGCAGCATCAAAACCTTGTGCCGACTGAATAATACCTAAAAATGTTCCCAATAAACCTACAAAAACGATGCTGCTTGCAATAAAACGCACAACTGAACCCGAATTGCTCACCTTATTCCGCAGCATATTCGACAGTTTCGCACCATCAATTTCGCTGTTTAAGCGATGCAAAGTGACCGCACTCGCTACACGCTCCCACATCCAGCTTTCTGTCAATTCGCTTGCTATCGCCTCCACATCATCTTTTGCTTGTAACTCTTGCCTCACCACTTTACCCACCTGCCGCGACTCATTAGCCAATTTCCACAACATTAGTAACAGCAAAAATGTACCAATCCCAAACATAATGGAAATCAACACACTAATTTCTAAATTATTTTTCGTATAAATAAACCCTTTCTGCATTAAAATAATGGAAGCCAACACATAAGCTCCAATACTTAGTAGAACAACCGATAAGGTTCCAACAAAATTTTTCATTTACTATTCTATTAGATTTGAGATGGGAGATATGAGATGGAATACTTTTTATTTAAAAAAACTACCTCTCAACAAGTCCCATAGATTTGTCATTTAAACGCTAAACATAGCTGTATTTAATGGGCTTTGCAAATTTTTTTTTCTTGAAAAATATTTGCCAAATAGGTCACATTTTATTCGTTCTCCTCTTTTAAGATGAGGGTAATTCTTTCTTATCAAGAAAAAAAGGAAAAAAACGTAGGGAAAGGGAGACTT
>JAHDHV010000633.1 GCA_020631155.1 Bacteroidota bacterium
CTACTTTTGTGTTGAAAATAGAGTTTAGCAATTAGCTTTTTAGATATTTAGCAACAAAAAACCTTTTAGAGTTTGGAGTTAAATTGAGTTTTCGCCTTTTATTTCATTAATAAAAAAATAATATTTTATTTAAACTTTGTATAGCTTTGATTAATAAAATAAAAAGCATTGGTTTTAAAATTTATTAAAAAAAATAAAAACCTTAAAACCTTAAAACCTTGTAACTTTGTAACCTTCCAAACTCCAAAACCTTACAACTTTTTAACTTTAGAACCTTGCAATTTTCAAATTCAAAAACCTTATAACCTCTTAAATATGTATACCGCACAACAAATCAAAACCTATAAAAACTTAACGGAAAAATTACTAAAAAGTAGGCAATTGACCAAAGGAAACGCGCTAGAATTGAGTGCGACTACCGAAGAATTGCGAACCGTTATCAATTACCATGATTGGCGATATTATGTACTTGCAGAGCCTACCATTAAGGACATTGACTATGATTTTTTGTTCGATGCCTTAAAAAAAATCGAGGAAAATCATCCCGAATTGATTGCAGCTGACTCACCCACACAACGCGTTGCTAAAGGACTGTCAAATGATTTTACGACGGTAGAACATACCGTTCCAATGCGCTCATTAGCAAAGGCTTACAACAATCAGGATTTGGAAGATTGGGACGAAACGGTGAAAAAATTAGTGGAAGAAGAAACGGTGGAATATGTAGTAGAACCCAAATTTGACGGCTCCAGCATTGCGCTGATTTACGAAAATGATTTGCTAGTTCGAGGAGCGACACGCGGCAATGGCATTGCTGGCGATGAGATTACCAACAATGTTAAAATGATTCCAAGCATCCCTTTATCGGCAAATTTTGGGCAAAAAGGCATCCAAAAAATTGAATTGCGCGGTGAGGTCGTCATTCACAAAGAAAAATTTGAAGCCCTCAACGCTCAACGGGAGGCACAAGGGCAAAAGTTACTCGCCAATTCTCGAAATTCGGCAGCAGGGGCTTTGCGTTTGAAGGATGCATCGCGAGTGCGAGAACGAAAATTAGAGGCGTTTATCTATCAAATTGGCTATGCGGCGGACAAAACAGAACAGGATTTACTCGGCAATCAGTTGGCAACGCAAGGAGAGGCAATGGCTTTGCTTTATGAAATAGGCTTTAAAACGCCCCTGAAAAGTCGCGAGGATCGCCGTCATATTTGCCAAAATATTGCAGAAGTCATTGCTTATTGTGATGAATGGCGCGCCAAAAGAGACGACTATCCCTATGAAATTGATGGCATGGTCATTAAGGTGAACCGCATTGATTTACAGGGTTTGGCAGGCGCAACTTCCCATCATCCACGCTGGGCGATTGCCTTAAAATTTGATGCCCGACAAGCGCGAACTACGCTCGAAACCGTTGATTTTCAAGTCGGTAGAACGGGGGCAATTACACCTGTGGCAAAACTGGCAACGGTGAATGTGGCAGGGGCAAATATTTCTAATGCCTCTCTACACAATGAAGAGTTCATTAAAGAAAGAGATATTTTTATTGGCGATACCGTCATTGTGGAGCGTGCTGGCGATGTGATTCCCTATATTGTGGAGGTGGTGACAGAAGCGCGTGATGGCTCGGAAACGCCCGTTGTTTTTCCTGAAAACTGTCCGAGTTGTGCGGAAAAATTGGTGAAGCCCGAAAATGAAAGCGTCTGGCGTTGTGAAAATGTGGCTTGCCCTGCTCAGGTGGAAGAACGCCTGATTCACTATGTTTCAAAGGGGGCGATGGACATTCGCGGCTTGGGCAAGGATATTGTGAAACGCTTTTTTAAGGACGGACTGCTGCGAGCTATACCCGATATTTACCAACTCAATTACGACCATATCGAACAATTGGATGGCTGGGGGCAACGCTCGGTCAACAATTTAAAAAATAGCATCACCGCTTCTAAACAGCAGCCCCTCTTTCGACTGCTTATCGGTCTGGGGATTCGCGAGGTTGGGCAAACAACCGCTAAAACGCTGGCTAGACAGGTAGAAGATATTTTAGAGCTGCAAAATTGGACGGAAGAAGATTTTTTAGCCCTGCAAGATGTCGGCCCGAAGGTGGCGCACAACATTATGACCTTTTTCCAAAATCCGAAAAACTTGGAACTGTTGGCTGAACTCCAACAATTGGGTGTAAACACCGCGCGCACTGATGCCGATTTACCAGCAACTGCCTCCAAAAAATTCGATGGTCTGACCTTTTTATTTACAGGCACATTGCCCACCCTCAAACGCAGCGAAGCCAAAAAAATCGTGGAAGACAATGGCGGTAAAGTCGTTGGTTCGGTGAGCAAAAATTTAAATTATTTGGTTGCAGGCGAAAGCGCAGGTTCCAAGCTGACCAAAGCACAGAAAATCGACAGCATCAAAATTATCAACGAAGAAAGTTTTCTGGAAATGGTGGGGGCGTGATTCGTGGATTCGTGGATTCGTGGATTCGTGGATTCGTGGATTCGTGGATT
>JAHDHV010000634.1:0-1108 GCA_020631155.1 Bacteroidota bacterium
GTGAATGTCTATTTAAAAAGTATTTTGCCATTCCCTAAATTCTTGACACACTCAACGACATTTGAATTTGCCGTAAAATATCTAATATCTCCTGTCTCACGTCTCACGTCTTACTACTTACTTTTGAATATACATCACCTCTTTAACCGCTTTTACAACTTTTCCCGTATTTGGCAAAAAGCCAGCCACTAAATTTGGTGCATAAGATACAGGCGTGTCAGTTCCAGTAATGCGAATAACAGGCGCATCCAAATAATCAAATGCTTTGCGTTGTATAGTGTAAGCAATTTCTGTAGAAACAGCTGCAAAAGGCCACGATTCTTCCAAAACGACCATGCGGTTGGTTTTTTTCACAGAATGGATCAAAGTCGCATAGTCCATCGGGCGGATGGTTCGCAAATCAATGACTTCCGCATCAATCCCTTCCTTTGCCAATTCATCGGCAGCAGCAAGGGCAACCTTCATCATTTTATTAAACGAAACAATCGTTACATCTTTACCTGCTCGTCTAATATCCGCCTTTCCGATAGGTATTAAATACTCCTGCTCAGGAACTTCCCCCTTATCGCCATACATTACTTCTGACTCCATAAACACCACTGGATCATCATCGCGAATCGCTGATTTCAACAAACCTTTGGCATCATAGGGATTGGAAACAGAAATAACTTTAAGCCCCGGGCAATTTGCCAACCAGCTTTCAAAGGTTTGGGAGTGTTGCGCTGCCAACTGCCCCGCCGAACCTGTAGGACCCCGAAATACAATCGGATTCCCAAACTGTCCACCCGACATAGACAATATTTTGGCGGAGGAATTAATGATTTGGTCAAAAGCGAGGATGGCAAAGTTCCAAGTCATAAACTCCACAATCGGGCGCAGACCGTTCATTGCTGCCCCTACGCCTACCCCTGCAAAGCCCAGCTCCGAAATCGGCGTATCAATCACTCGCTTCGCACCAAACTCTTTCAACATGCCCTTGCTCACCTTGTAGGCACCATCATATTCGGCAACTTCTTCGCCCATCAAAAAAACACGATCATCACGCCGCATTTCTTCCGACATTGCTTGTCTTAAAGCTTCTCTAAATTGTATAATTGGCATATTTTTA
>JAHDHV010000634.1:1208-2476 GCA_020631155.1 Bacteroidota bacterium
ATCTTAAATCTCGCCAGAGGCATTACTTCTTGACTGGCAAAATCTTTTTCGAGGTATTGAAAATAAGCGGTCATTGCAATCATTCCAGCATTATCAGTACAATATTGAAACTGCGGAATATAGACCTGCCAGCCTTTTTGTTGCCCCAATTCTTGGACTTTTTTTCGCAATTCAGAATTAGCAGAAACACCGCCAGCAATGGCAATTTCGTTGATGCGAAAATGTTTAGCAGCCTTTTCCAGTTGTTTTAACAATATTTGCACGATAGTATGTTGTATCGAAGCGCAAATATCGCATAAATTTTTTTCAATAAAATCAGCTTCTTCCTTTTTTTTATCTCTTAAAAAATACAAAATCGCTGTTTTTAGACCGCTAAAGCTAAAATTAAAGGCTCCCTTCGCTCTAGGATGCGGAAATTTGAATGCCAAAGGATTGCCCTGTTGAGCGTATTTATCCACCAGAGGACCGCCGGGATACTCTAAACCGAGCAATTTCGCCGACTTATCAAACGCTTCCCCTGCCGCATCGTCAATGGTTTCCCCGACAACGCTCATTTTTAAAGGACTTTCCACCCGTACAATTTGCGTATGCCCCCCTGAAACTGTTAAACACAAAAAGGGAAATTTAGGTTGCGGCTCGTCAATAAAATGCGCCAAGACATGCGCCTGCATATGATTAACGGTGATAATCGGAATGTTCAAACCCAAAGCAAAAGCCTTAGCAAAAGAAGCCCCCACCATCAGCGAACCGATTAGCCCAGGGCCGAGCGTAAAAGCAACCGCACTTAATTCTTCCTTCTGCACCCCTGCCCGTTTCAATGCTGCTTCTACCACAGGGATAATATTCTGCTGATGCGCTCGCGATGCCAATTCTGGCACAACACCGCCATACTCCTTATGCACTGCCTGATTCGCCACTACATTACTAAGCACAACCCCATCCTTCAGCACCGCCGCTGAGGTATCATCACAAGAGGATTCTATGGCTAATATGGTTATTGGATTGCTGATTTTTTTGAATTGTTTGTTGTGGAAAAAAAAAAATGTTATCTCACGTCTCCTGTCTCAAATCTCCCATCTAAGTATCTAAACGATAAAGCTAAAACATTTTTTGAGGAACTCCAAAACAATGAAAAAAATAGTTGGGGTGGAGGAGTGGGGAAATAGATTTTTTTTGTGCAAAATATGGTGACGGAAATTAATATGATTGTTTTTTAGTTTTTTGTGAGGAATTTTTTTTGAAATGTTAGGTTTTGTGGTTATTTTTGG
>JAHDHV010000099.1:0-1911 GCA_020631155.1 Bacteroidota bacterium
GTAATATTTAAACCTATTTACCCCTAAACAAAGCAAGTTAACACCCAAAAAAACTACTTGCTTAATTTGTGTACCCTTTTAAAAGTTAATTAATAATTTTTTGATTAAATAAATATTTTTTACTAAATAGTAAGTGAGAAACCCCTAAAAAAACCTATGTTCATATTTACTTAGTTGGTAATTTATATTTAATAAAGTTAAAAATACAGTATATTAAGTCTAAAAGTCTTAGAGTTTGGAGCTAAATTGGCTTTTCACCTTTTATTTTATTGATTAAAATAGCAATAATTTAATTGATTTCCGTATGTCGCTAACTAAGAAGTAAGTAGACGTTAAGATTAAAATTTATTAAAAAAATAAAAACCTTAAAACCTTGTAACTTTATAACATTCCAAACTCCAAAAAAGTCTAAAAGTCTAAAAGTCTAAAAGTCTAAATAGCTAATCACTAACATTTAATTTCTGTTTTCTAACATCCAATCCCTAATTTACTAAATATATATGTTAAGCTTATTTCAACAAGCCCTTTTCATGGTCATTACCTTTTTTGCCTTTTATTTTTGTTATTCAAAATATAAGGAAATTTATGACAATATCAGTCAGGGTAAGGCGGAAGACCGAAACGATAACCCGAAGCAACGGCTCAAAAATATGCTACTACTGGCTTTTGGGCAGAAAAAAATGTTCCGCAACTGGATACCTGCCGTTCTGCATTTAGCCATTTACCTAGCTTTTGTCATTACACAAATTGAGCTCATCGAAATTTTTATAGATGGCTTAACAGGGATTCACCGTTTCTTTTGGAGCGTGATTCCGCTAGGTGGTTTTTATACCTTTATGATTAGTACCATCGAATTGCTGTCGGTATTTGCCTTTATTGCGACCCTCGCATTTTTGGCAAGGCGAAACCTGCTCAAAATTCCGCGTTTTCATATGGATGAAATGACAGGCTGGCCAAAATTAGATGGTAATTTGATTTTATACGGGGAAATTGCGTTGCTAATCGGTATTTTTAGCATGAACACTGCCGATATGGTACTGCACAATGGCGAATATGGCTTTCTAGTAAGCGGTTGGTTGATGCCTATTTTCAATGGATTTTCGGACGGTCTTTTACAAGTCATTGAGCGTTTAGGATGGTGGCTACACATTTTGGTAGTACTTGCTTTTTTAAATTATTTGCCCTATTCCAAGCATTTACATATATTATTAGCTTTCCCTAATGCTTATTTTGGCGATTTAGATGATACCGTAAAAGGGGAAATGAAAAATATGCCACGCATCACCGAAGAAATCAAATTGATGATGAATCCCGATGCGCCCATGCCCGAAGAAGACCCCAATGCTGAATTAGCTGCTTTTGGAGCGAAAGATGTGGAAGATTTGACTTGGAAAAGTTTGCTAGATGCCTACACTTGTACAGAATGTGGACGTTGTTCGGCAGCTTGTCCAGCTAGTCAGACGGGCAAAAAATTGTCGCCGCGCCGCATTATGATGGCTACGCGAGACCGTATGGAGGACAAAGCAAAAAACAAGGAACTACATGGCGAGGAACACGATGACGGCAAATCCCTGTTACACGACTATATCACTGTAGAAGAGTTGCGTGCTTGTACGACCTGTAATGCCTGTGTACAAGAATGTCCCGTTAGCATTAATCCGTTAAACATCATTTTAGACTTACGCCGTTATCTCATTTTGGATGAAGCTAATTCACCCGAAGAATGGAATTTGATGTTCGGAAATATGGAGAATAATGGTGCCGTTTGGCAATTTGCCGCTACGGATAGGGATAAATGGACACAGGAATTGTAATTGGTGAATTAGTGATTAGTGAATTAGTGGATTAGTGATTAGTGGATTAGTGATTAGTGGATTAGTGATTAGTGGATTAGTGATTAGTGGATTAGTG
>JAHDHV010000099.1:2011-15527 GCA_020631155.1 Bacteroidota bacterium
GATTAGTGGATTAGTGATTAGTGGATTAGTGATTAGTGGATTAGTGGATTAGTGATTAGTGGATTAGTGATTAGTGGATTTGGTAATTTTTTTTTTAAAAAAACAGCCTAAAAGTCCAAAAGTCCAAAAGTCCAAAAAGCAAGCTCATTTTAATAAAAAAAGAATTATAAAATATATGTCAACAGAAGCAGCAAAAATAACCGTGCCTTTGATGGCGGATTTAATGGCTAATGGAGAAACAGCCGATGTATTATTATGGGTAGGCTGTGCTGGTAGTTTTGACCAACGGGCGCAAAAGGTAACCAAAGCATTGGTTAAAATTTTGCATCATGTGGGTGTGAAATTTGCTATTCTCGGCCCCGAAGAAATTTGCACAGGCGATCCCGCACGCAGGGCAGGCAATGAATTTTTATTTCAAATGCAAGCGATTACAAACATCGAAACGCTAAATATGTATGAAGTAAAAAAGATTGTTACCGCTTGTCCACATTGTTTCAATACCTTGAAAAATGAATACCCTGCTTTGGGTGGTACCTATGAAGTCATTCATCATACCAGCTTTTTACAACAGTTAATAGATGATGGTAAATTGCGAATCAAAGGGGGAGGAGCGTTCAAAGGTCGGCGAATTACCTTCCACGATTCCTGCTATTTGGGGCGTGCCAATGGCATTTACGAAGCTCCGCGAAAAGTACTAGAAACATTGGATGCCGAGTTAGTCGAAATGAAACGTTGCAAATCCAGAGGGCTATGCTGTGGTGCAGGCGGCGCGCAAATGTTTAAAGAAGAAGAGGACGGCAAAAAGCGCGTCAATCAAGAACGAACAGTAGATATGTTGGAAAGCAAAGCCAATATTGTCGCAGCATCCTGTCCCTTCTGCATGACCATGTTAACGGACGGCATCAAAGAACAAGAAAAACAAGAAGAAGTACAAGTCCTAGATATTGCCGAACTTATCGCACAAGCAGAGGACTTGGTGTGAAGTTGTTGATTTTTTTTGGAAGGTTAAGTACTTAGACATGAGATGTGAGATAATTAACTCACTATTAACAATTTATGACAAATTCAATGATTGTTTAATTTTGTCTAGTTACAAGGTTTTTATTTTTTAATAAAATCGAACCCACAACTCGAAACTAAAAACCCAAAACCATGTTATCACCCGAATCAAAAGTTTGGATATACCAAAGCAACCGCCGCTTTACAGAAGCAGAAAGCGAACAAATCCAACAGGAATTGCAACAGTTTGTTATGGAATGGGCTGCACATGGGCAACATTTACAGGCAGTTGCACAATTACACTACCAGCAGTTTATCGTTTTTATGGTAGATGAAAAAGCTGCTTATGCTGCAAGTGGCTGTTCCATTGACAGTTCGGTGCATTTTTTAAAAGACGTAGAAAAACGCTATGGAGTGAATTTATTTAATCGCTTGAAAGTAGCGTATCGAGATGGTGAGGAGGTAAAAACCGTCAGTCAATCGACATTTAGAAAGTTATTGGCGGAGGGCGTGGTGCAAGCGTCAACGGTGGTATTCAATAATTTGGTAGCTACTAAAGCAGCCTTTGACACGCAATGGGAGGTGCCTATAAGCGAAAGTTGGCATAAACAGTTGTTGTGATTATGTAGAGACAAGGCGTGCCTTGTCTCCCTAATAAAATGCAAAAAAAAAATCTGAAAAGCTAGGGTGAGTTAGCTTTTCAGATTTTTTTTTGTAGAGAAATCAACACAATAATGAATAGTTTTTCTCTAATATAGTAGATTCAGTCTAGTCACAGCTTGTTTGTTTGGTATAGTTGAAGTAGAACTAGATTGTTAGACAGAAAAATAATAAAAGAATAAGGTTTTGATAAAACACATCACCTATTTTCTGTCTCCCTAAAAGTTGAGTTTATTCCATAGCTCGCTTGCTTGCTTTAGCTTTACTGCTACTAGCCTGCGCCCGTTTTTTTTTGCTTTGTAACTTTCGTTTGTTGCGTTCTTCAATCTGTTTACGTTTTTCTATGGTAGGGTCATATCGCTTTTTTGGATGCCCAATCACATTAAGGCTGCGTGTTTTTCCAAAAAGCTCTTCTGATTTTTTGTTGTAAGCCTCAGCAGCTTCTTCGGGCGTATCAAAAAAGCCCAAGTCGTATTTTACCTTTCCTTTGTATAGTACCGCTCGGTACTTGTTCCGTTCTTTACCTACCCCTCTATAACCAGTGCTATTAAACATTTTTCTGGTATTGCGTACAGCTACGGAGCGAGGGACCCACTCCAAGTTTTCTACTCTACAATCCAACTTATTGCCATTTTTAATGCTCACATAGAGTTTTTTGTCAGATTTGGGTTTGTGTACAAATCGCTCTGCAATGTAGCGGTGCAAGTAGATGGTTTCGTTTCGATAACCGCCCGACTTCAAAGGATGATTTTTTTGGAAAAAAGCATAGCCATTGGAGTGCATACGTAAGTTTTCCAGAAAGCCAATCGCCTTCAAATAAGGATTGTTACTAACATGAGAGTATGCTTCATCTGAGATTAAGGCATACTTTGGGGAGTTTTTCAATTTGATCTTATATACCATTTTTGACAACAATAATAATGCATGAAGAATTTAAATAAATTAAGCAGAAATCATACTGAGCTCATTAAAAACTCAATATAAAGTGATAGGTTAAAAAAAACAAGATAGGTAAAAGGTTTACATCAAAATAGATATAGATTGAACAATAGTTAGTCTTACAATGTAATGGTTACTGAAATGAGAACTTTTACACAGTAAATTAGGAGCAAGAACAACTTTGGTAGGCTGCTGTACCAACAGAATAGGTTGAGTAATTAGATAGAATAAGGGGTGAACCTAGATTGTTAGTAAACAACTTGATAGAGGAGAAATAGAGCTATAGTAACCTAGTACAAACCACTTTTCTACTTCAGAGCAAACATAAGTATGGCTTTTCCCAATATAGAGCCGATTCATTTTGGTAATTGAGCAAACACTCGGCAAAGAGGGTGGAAGGATATAGCCAATAATAGTTTAAAGCTTCACTATATTAGTGCTTTTTTATTCAGCACTTAATAGTTATAGAAAAAGGTGGAGTTTTGGGTAAGTAACTAGACAAAATTAAATGACACTTTTTTAAAATTAAAGTAATGAAAGTCAATACTTTAGAATAAAATTGTATGTAATTAATTGGTGCTTGGCACTTAAATTTATAAACAAAGTAAAAACAACATTTGAATTTGCCATAAGAATCAGTAATGAAGTATCTTATGGCACACATTTCCTGTCTATTTACTTACCATAGCTTATTTCACAGATATGTTCCTGAACAAAAATTTTTGTGTAATAGATATTAGGCTATTTATATAGGCTTTATGATTAGTATACTGTCTAAAACAATATTTATGATCATTTGGTTTAACTTTTTAAAAATTAATCTTATTAAATGCTTTTTTTAGAGAAAAAAAACAGAAAAACAAAGTTTCTAAAGCAAAACGATTTGTTTATCAAAATAAAATGAAGCAACTTTTATTAGTTTTTTTTAAAAAAAATGTATTATTAAGCCTCAGCTTGACTACTTTCAAATGTTGATGGGTGATTTGTTGGTCTGTGATGAGGGGTTTGTAGAGATACAAAATTTTGTGTTCCTACCATAATTATAAATCCAAAATCTACCGCCACTCTAATCTTTCCAATAATCCTCGTAAAAAGGACTTACTGCCCAAATTAGTTTGAAAGCTCGTACTAATAAACATGCCCATATTAGGAGTAAAAGTATCCAACTGCTCACTGCCAGCCCTAAAAACCGTTCGATGGCGAAAATTAGTGCCTACAAACAACTGCGCGCGCGCTCGTTTTCCGATGCGATACTCTGCACTTGCCACTGCTTTTAAATAATTGGTCGTCAAATACAAACGTTCCTCACTACTTGCAGGCAGCCAACTAGCTTGCGTATTTTCCAAGCCCGTCCAAAAGCCATCTATGCCGATGGCCACAGAAGGACGCAAATTTTTGGACTTTGCATAGGTCAATTTGATTTGCAAAGGCAATACAACTTGCAAATCCCAATGAGGAGCAAGGCGCATATTTGCCCCGACGAAAGGAACAGGCAAAAATTGCTGATCGCCGTAGTGCATCCATATACCATAATAATAGATAAAAGGTAACCGCTTGAAATGTACTCGCCCAACAATGGCGTTGAGGTGTGGCGATAGTTGTGAAAAGGTATTTACATCTTCCGAAATATTGAGGTGGAGGCTGTAAAAAAGAAGGGCATATCTTGGCTGTGAATGAACGCCTAATAAACCTGTTGTTAATTGTAAAGTTTGCGGATTTTGGGCTTCGGTATTGATGAGTAGGGAGCGTGTGCCGCCACCGATAGTCCAAAATAGCTGATAGCCCGATAGTAAAAGTGGAAAATCGGTCAACTTTTTCCAGCCTTTGAGGGCTTTCCAATCCCTTAGTTTGTCCATGCTTAGAGCGATGCCTAGCTTTCCTTTGAGCGGAATTGTTGTTTCAAGGCTTATGGCTGAAACGCCAAATTTAGTGTTGGGAGCATGGTCGAAAGCTTGTGCAGGTAGCCAATGGGTGCGTAGCACAATATTGGGGCGAAACACATCTTGTACGCTTCTGATATTGAGTGATTGTGCCGATAACAAAGTGGATGTCAAACAACAAATCAACAATAACACGACTCTTTTCATAATTTTTCTTGACTTTATCATTACGAATGTACTGTATATACAGTTTATTTTTGGACTTTCCAAAGCCATTTATTTTTGTATACATATTCTTATTTACCTTTAGGAGCAATGAGTGATTAAATGATTGTAAGTGTAATTGTTAATGTAGGAATTGGTATTTGGAGATGGTAGTTATAACAATGTGCCTCTAAATCAAAAGTGATAAGATATTCAGATAACAATGTATAAGCTGCAAAAAATGTACTTTAAAAAGTATGAAAAAATAAATCAATGTATATAGTGTTTGTAGTTATTAAGTTATTTATTTTTTTGTTAAAATGTTGTAAAAAAGTTATTTTATAATAGATTTTGGGTAGTAGATTACTAATAACATTAGATAGTAAATTCATAATTAGTCACTAATATAGGATATAGTGAGTAGAAAAAACAATCAAATGACAAAAAAATAACATTTGAGTGAAAAAAAGCTATGCAAGTTTTTTAACATAATGTACCTGTTTTGATGACAAATTAGTTACATCTTATTATTCAAGCTATTCTCTTATTTTTTTTTGAAACTTGACTATCTATTTTTATGTTAAAAAGCCTTATTTCCATTTTTTTTCTTGTTAAAAAATAAAATTATTAAAAAAGATGATGAAATTATAAGTGTAAGTCTCTGAAAAATAGAATTTAAAGTATTTTATCATTATTTGCTATTAATGTACAAATTTTTTATGAATTTATGTAACTTCTTCTAAAAATTATTCGTATTTCTATACTACTTACAATAAACGACTATTTACAAACTCCCTCGAAATTTATTTTTTTAGAACTATCGGCAAGGCGACTATTATTTTTCATACTTTATGAAATGAAGCTGACAATATAACTTTTTAGAGAGGCTCCCGTAAAAAAAAAAGACTATTAGATGGAAGCCAAAACCACCCTTTTGAGATTCTAAAAAATGACGATAAAATAACAAAAAATTACTCCCCATTAACTTTACCATAATAGAATATGGAAATAATAAGTTGAACTGTAAAGCCAAAAATAGTAAAGGTGACTGGTTCAGGTTCTTATTTCCATATTCCTAAACATGCTTGCAAAAAAAAAAAAAAGTAATCATCACTATCTCGTGCACCAATGAAAAGGAGCTCAAGCGTCTGTGCCTATTTGTTGAAGGAAGTAAAATATAAGGATTATGATTAAGAATACATCATTATTAGCAGTTTTTCTACTCTGTTGGTTAGCTGCTTGTTCACTCATGGCTCAAAATGTCCATGAACACTATGTAGATGGTAGGGTTTTTCTTAAAATTAAAAATGAAGTTCAAATTCGTTTACCTGAATTTTCTAAAAGAGATATTCATACAAGTGAGAATTATCCCGTTTTGCAAGATTTGATTGACACTTATGAAATGGAGAGTGTTAAACGTCCATTTAAATTATTAAAAACAGAAACATTTAACAATACCTATGAAGTGGTATTTAGCGATAAAAAACGAGTAGATAAATTACTCGAATCTTTAAGCAAACACCCAGCAGTAGAGTATATTGAAAAAGTACCTATTGAAACAACTTTGCATACACCAAATGATCCGGGCATCAATGGTGAGCAGTGGTATTTACAAGTCATAGAGGCTTATAAAGCTTGGGACTTAAACAAGGGTTCTGGTGAAGTAGTTGTGGCTGTAGTAGATGATGCGGTATTGATGCAACACGAGGAGTTGAAGGATAAATTTTGGAAAAATCCGAATGAAATAGCCAACAATGGTATAGACGATGACAATAATGGTGTGGTAGACGATATTTATGGGGCAGATGTAGCAGATGGTGATGGCGATACGAGCCCGCCAGCAGGGTCTATTGATGCAACCAATTTTTCACATGGTACACACGTCTCGGGTTTAGCAGTGGCACATACAGGCAACGGAAAAGGTATTGCCTCTATTGGTTACAATGTGCGTTTGATGCCGATTAAATGTACCCACAATTCGTCTTCTAACTCCACTTTGATACAATATGGTTGGCAAGGGGTACAATATGCCATTGCTAAAAAAGCGGATGTAATTAATATTTCTTGGGGCGGGATGGGTTATTCGGCTACCTATGAAAATATTGTGAAACAAGCTAAAGCGGCTGGTTGTGTATTAGTAGCAGCAGCAGGTAATTCCAATGGTTCTTCACCTTTCTATCCTGCCGCTTACAATGAAGTGATAGGTGTTGCTGCGGTTTCTTCTAGCGATCAGAAAGCAAGTTTTTCTAATTATGGTACATGGATAGATGTAGCTGCACCGGGTAGCCAAATGAAATCACCTATCGCCACGAGCAATACTGCTTATGCTTATAAAAGTGGTACTTCAATGGCAACACCAGTAGTAGCTGGTTTATGTGCCTTATTAAAATCTTACAATCCTTCTTTGTCGCCTGATGCGATTATGAACGCCATCTATCAATCGGCAGAAAGTATAGATGCTCAAAACCCTTCTTATATTGGTAAATTAGGGCATGGTAGAATCAACGCTTATGAAGCCATGAAAAAGGTAACTCCAAATGGTTGTATTACTCCTTATGAAATTAGTGTAAATAGTTCGAGCAATGGAAATGCAACTGTTAATTGGGCGGCCGCTTCTGGTTCGCAAAGTTATACCTTAAGATATAGAAAAACAGGTACCTCTAGTTGGTCTACAAAATCGGCTAGTGCGAAATCTTATACATTAACAGGTTTGCAAAGTTGCGCTCAATATGAGGTAGAAGTGATGGCAAATTGTGGCGGTGAAAACAGTAGTTATTCTCCCGCTCAAAGCTTTACCATCGCACCTGTAGGGCCTGCCAATTACTGTGCAGGAGCAGGTGGAACGGCGCAATTTGAGTGGATTAAAAGAGTACAAGTAGGTGGGCTTGACAATAGCTCTAACTCTGATGGTGGTTATGGAGAATTTATTTGTAAATCGGTTTCTTTAAACCCAGGACAAGCTTATCCCATCAGTTTAACCCCCGGTCATGCAGGTGCTCCTTATCCCGAATCTTGGCGTATTTGGGTTGATTTAGACCAAAATGGTAGCTTTGGAAGCAATGAACTATTATACGATCCACAAAGCCCTAATACGGGTATATCTTCTGGCTCTATTACTTTACCTTCTTCTGCTAAGACAGGAGCTACTCGCATGAGGGTTGCTATGAAATGGGTTGGAGTTGGAGATACAGGCGCGCCACCTTCTTGTGGAACTTTTGCCTATGGCGAAGTAGAAGATTATACCATTTATGTGGGTGGTGTAGGCAATACGCCAGATAGTGGTAATGACCCAGCACCTACACCAACCTGTAATACGCCGTCTGGATTAGGCACTTCAAGTATTACGAGTAATAGTGCAATGCTCAATTGGAGTGGAAGCGCAAATAGCTATACCATTAGTTATAAAAAATCAACTTCTAGTTCTTGGTCTACTACTACATCTAGTACTAAGTATAAAAATTTAATAGGTTTAAGTGCAGGCACCAATTATCAATTTAAAATAAGAGCCACTTGTAGTAGTGTAAATAGCGATTTTTCTAATATTCAAACATTTAGCACTGCCATAGCTACCTGTGATACACCTACTGGCTTAGAAATTCCTAATGTAACAGCAACAACAGCAACGGTTGCTTGGGATCCTGTATCGTCAGGCGATTCTTATAGAGTGCGCTATCGTCCCATTGGAGGGAGTAGTTGGAAGGAAGAAATAAGCGATACAAACCAAGAGATTTTAACGGGTTTAGATGGTGGTTTAGCTTGTGAAGTTAAGGTACAATCTGTATGTGATAATAATGTGGCCGGAGCGTATACTGCTTCTAAAACATTTACAACTTCTTGTGAAGTACCTACTAATTTAGCTGCTTCGCAAATCAGCGAAAACTCTATACAATTATCTTGGAATAACATATCAGGGGCTACTAACTATAGTATTCAATACCGCAAAAATGGCTCTAGTGGCTGGTCTACAACCTCTTCAACAGGCACTTATAAAACCATTAGTGGCTTACAAGCAGGCACAAAATACGATTTTCAAATTAAAACTAAGTGTATTAATAAAGATAGTAACTATACTTCTATTAAAAGCTATAGTACTGCTACCCCACAATGTAATATTCCAAGTAACTTAGTTGCTTCTAATGTTTCTTCTAATGCAGCTACGCTAACTTGGAATGGAACGGCGAACTCTTATACAGTACAATACAAAAAGACCAGTAGCAGCTCTTGGTCTTCTACCTCTTCAACAAGTAAAAGCAAATACATTAGCAACTTATCCGCTAATACCACCTATGAGTTTAGAGTAAAAGCAATTTGTAGTAGCAATAGTAGTAACTATTCTTCTTCAAAAACATTTAGCACCAGTTCATTGCCTTGTTCTGTACCTAGTAATTTAAGCTACTCTAATTTAACGGTAAATAGTGTTACAGTAAAATGGAACAATGTTACCAATGCTAGTTCATATACAGTACAATACCGTAGATTTGGATACACTACTTGGCAAAGCACAACTTCTTCAGGCACCAGCAAATATTTAAGCAACCTATCAGCAAGTCAGCAATACGAGTTTAGAGTAAAAGCAAATTGTGGCACTAATAGCAGTAATTATTCTTCCAACAAAAGTTTCCAACTAATCACCCCAACTTGTAATACTCCTACTGCCTTGAGTTCTAGTAATGTGACAAGCAACAGTGCAAAACTAAGTTGCGCTACGGTTTCAGGAGCAACTAAATATTATTTCCGATACCGAAAAATAGGGGTCACCTCTTGGACAGAAGTAAATGCCTCTGTTGCTTACAAAAACATCAGCAATTTATCGGCTAGTACTACTTATGAATTTCAGGTAAAATCAAGCTGTAGCAGTGGCGCGCAAAGCAACTATTCTACAGCAAAAATTTTCCAAACAACAGGTCTTAGCTGTTCGGCACCAAGCAATCTGACAGTGTCCAATATTGGTAGTAGCAATGTTACTTTAACATGGAACTCAGTATCAGGAGCGAGTAGCTACAACATCCAATTTAGAGCTAGTGGAAGCTCTAGTTGGTCGTCTAGTTCGGCAACAGGTACCTCCAAGTATTTATCAGGGCTTCAATTTAGTACAACCTATGAAGCTAGAATAAAAGCCAATTGTGGCAGTTCCAGCAGTAGCTATTCTACTAGCAAATCATTTAGCACAACAGGGAGTAATCCTACATCTACACCTTCACCTGGCCCTGGTGGTTACTGTGATTCAAAAGGCTACAATGCCAATCACGAATGGATTGCGAAAGTACAGATTGGTACCATCAGCAATACCTCTGGCAGCAATGGTGGTTATGGTGATTATACCAGTAAAAGTACCGACCTTAATGCAGGCGAAACCACACCAATTACCCTAATCCCAGGTTACAAAAGCAGTAATTACAATGAATACTGGAAAGTGTGGATTGACTTAAATCAAGATGGTGATTTTACGGATAATGGAGAATTAGTATTTACACCAAATACAGGGAAAAAAGGAACAGTTGTTGGCTCTGTCAATATTCCGAGTACTGCTAAGACAGGAAATACAAGGATGAGAGTATCTATGCGCTATGTGAAAGAACAGCAAGCTTGTGAGAAATTCAACTATGGTGAAGTTGAAGATTATACCGTAAATATTGTAACAGGGGGAGGAAGTACTACACCGCCACCATCAGGCGCAGGCAGCCTTGACTATTGCGAAGCCGAAGCAACTAAATCGAGCTCAGAATGGATACAGCGTGTTAAAATTGGCAGTATTGACAATAATTCGGGTAATAACAATGGTTATGGTAATTTTACCAGCAAAAAAACCAGCGTTTCACCGGGGCAATCTTACCCTATCACCCTAACACCCGGCTTCAAAAGCAGTGCTTACAACGAATATTGGGTCATTTATGTAGATTTCAACCGTGATGGCGATTTTAATGATACAGGAGAAAAAGCCTATGATGCAGGCACAGGAATGAAAACAACAGTTAATGCAAATCTCCTCATTCCATCCAATGCTCAAACAGGCGATACCCGTATGCGAATTGCGATGCAGTATAAAAACAGAGCAAACGCCTGTGGCACCTACAATTATGGTGAAGTAGAAGATTACACCTTAACCATTGGCGGCAGTGGAGGTGGTTTTCAACCAATTGCCAACTACTGTGATGGAAAAGGTAAAAACTCTAATAACGAATGGATTGCCAAAGTACAACTAGGTAACTTCTCCAACTCATCAGGCAGTAATAATGGTTATGGCAACTACCTACACAAAACCATTGAAGTAGGACAAGAACAAAGCTACTTCGTCCAATTAACCCCAGGTTTTAAAGGCAGTGCCTATGCAGAATACTGGAAAGTATGGATTGACTGGAATCAAGATGGCGATTTCAACGATGCTTTGGAGACCGCCTACGATTCTAAGGGGTCAAGCAAATTAGCCGTAAGTGGTAATATTACCGTACCCTCTTTTGCAGCCATTGGCGCAACACGAATGAGAGTTAGCATGAAATACAAAACAGGCGCAGGAGCTTGTGAGGAATACAGCTATGGTGAGGTAGAAGATTACACCATCAATGTTAGCCCAATGGGTATGACCGTACAAGCTATAGAAGAAGAAAGCGAAGACGAAGACTGTGCCATGAGCATCGCCTTTGAATATACCGTAGACGGCTTGACCGTTGTGTTCAACAATTCCTTTGAAGGAAATTACGATGAAATATTCTGGAGCTTTGGAGATGGGCAAATGTCTGATAAAGCAAATCCAACGCATACTTACCCTGCAAACGGAGATTACAACTTTACAGTAACCTTGTTCAACTCCAACACAGGCTGTTCCCAAGAGTTTGAGGGTTTCGTCCACGTATTCAGCGATGGCATAACTGTACCAATGAATGATAATACAGAAGATAATGATAGCGATTCAGATAGTCAGCATTAGACATATGGAGACGTAAGATATAAGATTTAAGATATAAGATATAAGATATAAGATTTAAGATGTAAGATTTAAGATTTAAGATATAAGACGTAAGATGTTGATGATGAATTGGCTATTCCATGTCTTACATCTCCTGTCTTATATCTTAAATCTAGTAAACTAAATCTCTCTTTTCAAATAATTATAAAGGGGCTTGCATGAAAGTGTGAGCTCCTTTTTTAGTTGATGAACTTTTCTTTAATATAAATTAGGGTAATCCCTACCAATAGCTAAATTTTCGAAGGAAGGAATACTCAACTACTCATTTTAGTGAGTTTTTGTTCTGCCCATTTTTTTATAAAAAACAATTTAATAATAAAAATTATATCTTGTTTATTAACTTCAAATAAGAAAATTATTTCATTTAATTTCAATTTGGTTTTATTTATATTGTTTGCTTTGTTGCTTATAATGGTATTAATAATATCCATTAAGTCATTCAAAGAAGCAGAAGTAAAGTTTTCCCGCTTTAATTTTCTCCTAATTGACCGCATCTCTCTTATAGCTAAATCTATTTCGCCAAACTCATAACAATTTAAAATATACATAATTCGTGTGCTGATATAATAAAAGTCGTTTTCTTGAATGATAGCCATCACTACAATTTCTTGTAAAATTTCTTGACTTTTTTCATACTTGCCTAGTTCAAAAAAAACATTTGCAAGCTTAAAGGACACGCCTATCTTTTGTTCGTCAGAAAGACCTGTAGTTTGTTGCAGGTATTCCATTATTTCTTTAATGTATTCCTCACTTAGCTCCTTTGCAAATGATGAATGATATTCCAACAGCCTCACATACTTCCAATATAACATTTTTGGCTTACTAAAATCATCTGCTTTTTTAATAAGTTTAGAGAGTTCAACCATCGCTTCACTAAATTTTTCATGTGCAGCACTACCAACATACAGCCTCATGATATTTACTAAAGAAGGATATGCTATATTCTCTGCAAACAAATAAGGGTATTTTTTTACCAATGTTATAGCCTGTTCCAAAGAATCCATTTTTTTAGCATCCCCCAACTCTAAAAGTTCACAACACAGATATAAGCTTTGAAAACAATAATATTTAGCTTCAATACCTTCTAACCCATCTATTTGCTTTCTTTGAAGTTTTGTTTGATATATATGTTTAACATTTTCTTCTAATTCTGATGAGGTCATCGTGTATTTAGAATACACACATTTTCTAATTTCATTGTGTATTAACTTCGCTTTAACAAGCTCTTCTAATCGTTTAAGATCATTCAGTACTGAATCATAACTAGTTGTTACTTTGTCAAAAAAATGTATATTCCGATGTTCAAAAAGCCCATCTAATGCAATTGAATCTGTGTGGAGATAATATGAAAGAGCATAGTAAGCTCTTTTTTCCATCTCTTTTTTTTCTTTCTCTAGTATTTTCTTAGCTTCAACATAGTGTTTTTTCTTAGTGAGCAAGTTGGCTTTATGTACATTACTAATGTGTTTAAGTACAGGCAAGTTATTTTTATGGAAAAAAATTAAACTTTCTAGTATTTTTTCTTTTAAGTTTGCTTGTATCTGGCTAATCTTATTTTCTGGTAATTGATTATATATTTTTTTGTTCACTGATTGTTCATTAAATTCCTTTGTTTTTAGTAGTATGTCATAAAGTGTAATGTATTGCTTGGCTTGTTTATTATTATATAAGCCAGTAAATAGCCTAAAAAATCTTTTTTCACCTTTATCAAGACTATGGATTAAATCATGCAAAAATTTGATAGCACTCATTAGATAAATTATTTGCTCTTAAATGATTATTAAATAACAAAACGTGCAATTGGAAGTAAATTAGTTGAGTGTGTCAGAAAAAGAGGGATTTCATATAATAGCTATTTGCCTTGATCTTA
>JAHDHV010000100.1:0-12310 GCA_020631155.1 Bacteroidota bacterium
GACCAGGGCAATGGAATCGTAAGTCAAATGAAATTATACCAGAATTTGGTATCCCAATTGTAGATGAGCTTAAAAAAGGAGGGGCTAAAAAAGGGGCTAAACATGTACTTGGTTTTTTTCATAAAAAAGGACCTTACAAAAGTGAAAAAGTAATACAATGGTTAAAAAAGAATGGATTTAAAAGAGTTAAAAGTGGTTCAGGAAAGAAACAAGGCGGTAGCCATCAAAAATGGAAAAGAGTTGATGCAAATGGAAAACCTAAAGGCACAGGTGTTACTGTTGCTACAAAAAAGGAAGGATATTTTACAGAAACTATAAGGGATATAAAAAAAGTATTAAAAGAAGAATAATTAATAAAGAATTTTATGATTACTTTGTGGCATATTACTACATTAGAAAATTGGAAAGAACATTTAAAAAAAGGGATTATTAGAACACATAGAGATATGGTATTAATTGAATTTAACCATCCTGATTCAGATAAACCATATTTAGAAGCTTACGACTGGATGCGTCATCAAATGTATAAAAGGTTGGCTAAAAAGCCATATCATAATACAGCATATCCTGTTTGGGCATGGTATCAATATGGAGGAGAGCAAAAGCGAAAACCTGATTTGAGAGAATCCACGCATTTAGACAGTAAGACAAAAGGAGTTCGTATTGAGTTTCAAGTGGATGAGAAAGATGTTTTGTTATCAGATTTTGACTTATGGCATCATGCATATAGTAGTACAAAATATTTTCTTCATGAAGATCGAGAGAAAGAAGAAAAAATACGAGATGAAATTGAAGAAGAACTAAATAGGATTTGCGGTAAATTATGGGATTTCCCCAGCTATTCTTATCCTAAAGATATAGCTATGCGAATTGAAAAAAGCTGGGAGAAGATGTTTGATATGAATCTTAAGCATTGGGATCAAATTGCTTGTTCAACTCCTAAACGTATTCAAGCTTGTGTATGGGAAATTCCGTTGGATAGTATTGTGAAAGTACAGGAGTTTGTGGCTCGATAATTTTTTATACCTATTTGCTTTCTTTGATAAATCAAAAAATCCCCTCCCTCTACCTAAACCCTTTAGCTAGAGAGAGGGGAAATTTTACATTAAAAAAACAAGCAACGCTCGCGTCTATTTCTGCGATAGCAATGATGACGGCGTACCCGAAGTCTTAGAGGCGGTCTTGATTTCATCTTTTGGCTTAAAAAATGTGTCTTTTGCTCCCGAATTTCGCCTTTTTATCGGCACGTAGCTCCACTATGCACCTCAAAAAACGCTACATTCGGAAACAAAATCCATCATTTTCAGCTACAAAAACGAAACCAAGACCGCCTCTTACAAGAAACTCATTACTACCCCTTCGGTTTATCCATCGAAGCACTTGCCGATAATGGCAACCCCAATAATCAATACCAGTACAACGGCAAAGAGCGCAACGAGGAGCTAGGGCTAGATTGGCTGGACTATGGCGCACGTTGGTATGATCCGCAGTTGGCGAGGTGGGGGAGTGTTGATCCGTTGGCAGGGCATCCCAATCAGGTAGATAAATCTGCTTACGCTTATGCTTGGAATAATCCTGTTAAGTTTGACGATCCAGATGGAAAGTGTCCAGATTGTGTTTGGGATGCTCTGAATATCGTTTATGACTTAGGCAAAATTACTTATGGAGCGGCAACTAGTAACCCCAAGATAGTATCTGAAGGTGCTTTTGACTTAATAGCTGATATTGCTTCATTAATGATACCTGGAGTTCCTGCTGGTAGTACAAAAGTTGCTCGAAAGCTGGCCCATGACGGAGTTACTAAAATATTAAAATCTGTTGATAGTAAGGCTATTCGAGCAGAAGGAGAATTTTCAAAAGGTATGGCTGATGCAGCTGGTATTAATTTTTTAGGTTTGAATACAAAAGTTCTTGAAAAGAATGGGGTCAAGTCTATACAAGATTTAGCTAAAATGTCTAAAAAACAACAGAAGAAAGCAGGTATTTCAAAGATTCAATTTGATAAAAATGGGAAAGTAAAGGGAGTGATTGGTGGTAAAGATGGGCAAAAAAGATACAGACCAGCTAGTGATAAAGACGATGGACGATTTGATGCTAATTTTGATACGAAAAAAACGCCTAACACTACATGGGATTTTATTGATAATCATGCTAAAGGGGTAGAGAGAGATAGATACAGATATAATACACATGCAGCAGTTAAAAAATAAAAATATATGCATGAAATTTCAATTCGATTATTTTTAGACGCTTCTAATTTGTATTTACTAGATTATTACTATCATGAAGAATGGGACCGTTTAGGTATGATGTGTCATATTCTTTGCAAGTTAGAAGGATTTCCTTATCAAATATCACACGGTTTAATAATTAAACAAAATACTACTCCTAAAGATATATTCATGTATTGTAGTAAGTTGTTTGACCATATCAGAACTGAGTACTTAGTAAGAGCTCTTGCTATAAAATCTCTAGTTTTTACGACTGACAGAGATGACGATTTAATCCCTGAATTGGCTAATCCAATCTTGTATAAGGTAGAAATAGCAAATGTTTACAAAGGATGCTTTTTTGATTATGAACAATTAGAAACATTAGAAAAAGTGGATTTAGAGACTTATCAACCTGAGTCAACAGATAGTTTTGAGTTGTTATTTAATTTGCGTATTTCTTTTGCTGATTCCTCTTTAGAAGCAGAAGATTTTTATATTACAATAACAACATTGGATAATGTTAAAAGGCGATATGATGCCTATTTTTTAGAGCATCCTGACGAAAAGGTAGTTTACTCCTACAAATTTTTTAGTTTCAAGAATTATAATTTAGCAGAAATAAAGCATAGTATTGATTATTGTTGTATTAGGGCACAAGCAAATACTAAGCAACTACTAATGTTTAAGTTCTTGAATTTCTGTGATCATCCTAATCGAGATACTTTATTGAAAGAGAAGATTGATGTGAAAAAAATAGAAAATAAAAGACAGTTAGACCGCAAAATCGAACCTCCTATCAAGTTTAAGATGTATGATGAGGATTGGAAATTGATTTGTGAGTAATCAAAAAAATCCCCTCCCTCTACCTAAGCCCTTTAGCCAGAGAGAGGGGAAATTTTACATTAAAAAACAAGCAACGCTTGCGTCTATTTCTGCGATAGCAATGATGATGGTGTACCCGAAGTCTTAGAGGTGGTCTTGATTTCATCTTTTGGCTTAAAAAATGTGTCTTTTGCTCCCGAATTTCGCCTTTTTATCGGCACGTAGCTCCACTATGCACCTCAAAAAACGCTACATTCGGAAACAAAATCCATTATTTTCAGCTACAAAAACGAAACCAAGACCGCCTCTAACAAGAAAGCCATTATTATCCTTTCGGTCTATCCATTGAAGCACTTGCCGATAATGGTAACCCCAACAATCAATACCAGTACAATGGCAAAGAGCGCAATGAGGAGTATACAATAAATATTTTAGGGCAAATTATGAAAAACAAAAAACTTCAGTTAAATAGTTTAATATGAAATTTAAGTTTACCCTAAAAAGATTTCTATTTTTTGTTGCAAGTTTATCTGTTTTTTATTCTTCTATCTCATTTTTGATGGAATACGAATCTTTTCTTTGGTGGAATTGGTTAAATGATATCGTAGATAATCAATTGTTTTTTATTCCACACTTATACAGTTTTAGTACTCTGGTTGTTTTCTTGTCATCTTTTGTTTTTTTTAATAAAAATAATCAACTGCTCAAGGTTTTTTTATTTTTAGCTTTTATTATCTCATTTTCATTTGTTTTTCTACATATTGCTTATTGGATAATGTACGATTATTATATGGGCTTTGAAATGTTAAGTTATGAAATACTATCAATTATTCACTTAGTCTATCTAATCTTTTTATTTGGTGACTTGAGACAACGTTTTTTTAACAGAACAGTCCTTATTTTAATGACTAAAATCACAATTTCAGATAGTTATAAATAACATTTTCTAATTACTATTAAATCCCCTCCCTCTACCTAACCCCCTTAGCCAGAGTGAGGGGAAATTTTACATACAAATAAAACCAAAATGCACAAGTCTACCTTAATCATCCTATTTGGTCTCCTACTATATAGCTGCAATACCACCCAAAAAAAATATTGTAAACTCTCCATTTACAACAAGCAAATTTACTGCGGAATACTTGCGCCTATAGACATTCATTGTAAAAATTACAAAAACATTGAACTCATTGCAGAAGGCGGAAAGCTCGAAAAAATGACTGATACCAACTATCATTTTACTTGTGATCTAATGCTTGAAAAAGACAGTGTTATTGACTTCAAAATCATTAATTTAGATACTCCAGAAAAAGACATAATTTACCAAAAGAGTGTTCCCATTTTCCAGCTTCCTAAACCTTATGCAGCTATTGATAAAAAAACAGGTGGTAAGATAGAGAAAAAATACTTTTCAGGACAAAGAGGTGTATTTGTCCGCTTAGATTCAAGTTTCACAAAACGATGGAATATTACTTACAGTATTAACGTATTATCATTTACATTAGCCGCTACCATAAATAATAAGGAAATACAACTCAAATCAAATGATGCGCGTTTTACCCTTGAACAAAAACAATTAATATCAAGCTTACAACACAATGATTCAATTCAAATAAAAGATATTAAGGTTCAAAATTTTGATCGAAAAATATGGGAATTAGAACCGCTGTTATTCAAAATTATAGACTCCGAAGAACAACTACACTAAGGCTTGAAAAAACGAGCAACAAACATTATTTTTGCCAAAAAAAGAAAACAACCATTCAAAAGGGTACACAAAATTCATCGTTTTTTTCGTAGAGCAGATTGGATGAATCTGCCCAAAAAAGAAGCGCAGGCAGGTCAAAAATCGGTAGCAAAACGCAGGCCTTGCAGCGTAGGAACGATATTTTTGACAAGCGTTTTTGCTTACTTTTTGGGCGAATGCAAAAAGTAAGTCGCCGAAGGCAATCGTGGAGTTATCAGACACTTTTTCGGCGAGGGTTTCAGTAGTATTTAAACACATTTCCCCAAAAAACAAAGCAAGTTAACACTCAAAAAAAACTACTTCTTTAATTTGTGTACCCTTTTGAAAACAACCAAAGTGTAAGACAAAATAACAAAGGCAACTAGTTCTCAACTTCAATAGTGTAGTACATTATTTATAATACTATCACTAAAAATTGCTGTACTTCCCCCCTTCCCTATTACAAAAATAATTCTTAGAGGCTACAAAAAAAATATGCTAAACAATTCTTCTTTTCGACAATATGCCCATCAATTAGCCGACTGGATAGCTGATTATTACGAACATATTGAGCAATATCCTGTCAAAGCACAAGTGAATCCCAAAGCCATTTTAGAACAATTGCCAGAGCAACCTCCACTGGAAAGTGAAACAATGGCACAAATTCTACAGGACTTTGAACAAGTTATTTTACAGGGGATAACACATTGGCAAAGTCCTAATTTTTTCGCCTATTTTCCTGCCAATGCCAGCTACCCTTCCCTGCTCGCCGAAATGCTGATGTCGGCAATCGGCGCGCAATGCATGATTTGGGACACCTCACCTGTTGCTGCAGAATTGGAGGAATGTGTTATGGAATGGTTACGGCAAATGCTTGGATTGCCAAAGCAATTTACGGGTGTAATACAAGATACTGCCTCAACCGCTACACTTTGCGCTCTATTGACAGCAAGGGAACAGCACACCAATTTTGCCATCAATCAATCAGGTTTTGAAGGGTACACCAATTTTCGTGTTTATTGTTCTACGCAAACTCATTCTTCTATTGAAAAAGCGGTTAAAATTGCAGGCATTGGCAAAGAAAATTTGGTAAAAATTCCTGTTCATCCACGACAATTGAGCTTAGAACCGCATTTATTAAAAGCTGCTATTGAATCAGATATACAAAATGGCAAACATCCGCTTTGTGTGATGGTCGCAATGGGCACAACAAGCACGCTCGCCATTGATCCATTGGAGGCCATCGCCAATATTTGCCAAGAACACAATATTTGGCTGCATATTGACGCTGCCTATGCAGGTTCTGCGCTCATTTTGCCCGAATATCGTTGGATGATTCGAGGCATTGAACAAGCAGACAGTTTTGTTTTTAATCCCCATAAATGGCTGTTTACCAATTTCGATTGCTCGGCTTATTTTGTAAAAAATACGGAAGCTTTACTGCAAACTTTTAGCATTTTACCCGAATATCTAAAAACGGCGACAAGAGGACAAGTCAATGATTATCGCGATTGGGGGATTCCTTTAGGTCGGCGATTTCGGGCATTAAAATTGTGGTTTGTCATTCGCAATTTTGGAGTGAAAGGTCTACAGGAAAAAATTCGCACTCACATTCAACTTACCAAAAAACTGGTGCAACAAATTGAAGCCCATCCAGAATTTGAGCTATTATCACCACCTTTTTTAAATTTGGCGTGTTTTCATTTTGTCCCTAAACAATTTAAACACAATATTCCGAAATTAAATGAGTTAAACGAGCAGTTACTTCGACAATTAAACGCTTCGGGGCAATTGTATTTGACACATACCAAAGTAAATGGTCAATACGCCTTGCGAATGGTTATTGGGCAAACTAATGTGGAGGAAAAACACGTTCAAAAAGCTTGGCAATTAATTAGTTCGCTGGCGGCTCAGTTAATTACGAATTAGAAATTACGAATTACGAATTGATTTATTTTGAAACCTCAAGTCTATATATGAAAAAAACATCCTTATTAATAAGTTTCTTTTTCCTACTATTGGCAACAGAGTTACACGCACAACGCTATGGTACTGCTGCGGGTTTTCGTGGTGGGCGCGGTGGCATTGGTTTCACAGTTCAACAACGCATTTTTCCCAAAACAACAGTTGAGGGCATGTTAGTATTCGACCTAGACCAAATTGCGTTCACAAGCCTGTATGAATTTCACCGTCCCTTGGTATTTTTCAAAAGTTTCAACTACTACATTGGCGGTGGAATGCATATAGGGCATTTACAAAATAATGGCGTATTTGGCGGTTTTGATGGGTTATTTGGAGTTGAGTATAAATTACCCATTTTTCCCATGCTATTGTCTATAGATGCAAAGCCCGCTTTTCACTTGAATCACCCAAAATCAGTAGAATTTCAAGCAGGTTTTTCTATGCGCTATGTGATAGTGACTCATAAACAATTACGGAAACGCAAAAAACGCAAGGAACGTGCTAAACGCAAGGAGGAAAAAGAAAAACGCAAAGCAGAACGACAAGAGGAAAATAAGGATAAAAATATTTTTGAAAGAATATTTAAAAAAGGTGAAAGCAAGGATAAAAAAGACGACAAAAAGAAAGATAAGAAAAAATCAGATAAAGACAAAGAAGAAAAGAAAAATATTTTTGATAATATCTTTAAAAAGAAAGAGAAAAAAAGTGTGGATTGATTTTAATTGAGTGTGTTGACATTATGAAACAGATATGTTTCCAATACTGTACTTTTCCACCAAACAGTTTGTAGCTATTTTAACAGCTCGTGGATTCGTGATTAGTAGATTAGTGATTCGTATTTTGGCACTTTTTAGTTTCTTTTTGAATGAGTTCTGTAACGAAGGCTTTAGCCGTTGCATATTTACAGATATTTAAAATTCAAAGTATTATATCCATGTTAATAGTTAAATATTTTTTTCCAAAAGCTAAAAATCCAAATCCAAAAGTCTAAATAGCTAAATATCAATTTTAAAAGCAAAGTGTTAGGATAATAATAAAACATACCATGAAACACTCCAATTTCATTTTACAGAATTTTTCTAGCATTAGGCAAAGTTCTATCTGCTATATTGTCAATAAAATCCACAGAAATATCTGACTGTGCTGTTTGTCCTCTGTTACCAAAAACGCCAAAGCCTTTACCTATTGCAATATGATAGCGATTTGTAAAAATATTCCGATCATGTTGTTCTCCCTTATCTGGAATCAGCCAAACCTCTATATTCCATTGACTATAAAAGGTTCGCGAAAATTCTCTGATAAGTTGTTGTTGAGTAATTCTGTCTAAAAGTGTGTAAATTTTAATGTTGGCATTTTGTGGTAGATAAGCCAAAAAGTGAGTTCTAAAACTACGTTGATTTTGATAAATGTAATTATCAATAATAGTTATATCAGTCTCCGTTTGAATGATTTTGGATAGCCATTGTCCTAAATCACTACTTGATTGCCCTTGTGAAATTCGTTTTCGAATAATGGGAAAACGATAATCATTGTAAGCATTTTGAGCAGTGCGATCTAGGATTGTTGTTTGCTCCATTAAAAATACATCAAAATTCCTTAATGCAGGAGCTAAACTTTGTAACAAATCTGAAAAAACAATTTTATCAACACTATTTTCACATATACTTAACAAACATTGCTCATAAGTATCTTGTGTCAATGCATTGATATTTGGATTAAGTGAGCCATTTTGTACTCTTTTTACAAGATCAGGATATTGTTTTTGACTAATGATCCAAGCAAGATAAGCTTGCCAACTAGCAGGATTACTTTGAAATTTAGTCTCATAATGTTGTTCTAAGTCATCGTTGAGCAATAATTTATTTCGTTGAATTTCTTTTAACAACAAGTCAGCAAAATTTTCCTTATCAAATGGATTGAGATTTTCAAAAATATAAGATAAAATAGAGTGGCAAACAGTAATTTCTCGTTTCATAAGTTCTCATTATTAGCAGCCCTTTTACCAGCATTTCTAAACAACTCTCTACTCAATAAATAAGCCTTATCAAAAAAGCCTGATGGCCAATGCTTTGTAAACTGTCCTTGTTCTGTTAATTCCATTTTTTGAACTGTAGACTTTCCCTGTTCGGGCATATCTACATAATAAATAGCCACATCATCTGCATTAAAATCATTGTCAGGGTCAGCGACAATACTTTGTAAACGCCTAATTAGATGTTCGCTATGTGTTTCAATAATCAATTTGCTTTTACCATCTGATACCTTATCCACAAATAAATTAGCCAATTCTGCTTGTGCATTTGGATGTAAGTGAATTTCAGGCTGTTCAATCACAAAAAAATCGCCTTGCGTTTTCCCCTTTCTAAAATTTTCTCTATCTATATCTATCCTCTCTTTTGTATAAAAAAGTTGAGTAACAATAGGCAAAATTTGAGAAATACCATAACCTACATCTATTAAATTATCTCCTTTTAAATTGACTTCAGAAAAAACTTTGATTTTAAACAAAGGGCTTTCTGGTATATTTTCAATATCAATACCATAACCCATAGATTGTTGTAACCAATGATTTACTTTACCGAATAAAGGTTCTTGTTCTCTTTTTACTTGTTTTAACAGCATACTTGTATGCTCTCCTTCCTTTCCAACATAATTATATATACTTTCTGAATCCCTGTAAAAACGCTTAGGATTAGTACGAAACGGCCCTAGATAGTAAAATTTATATTTTAATGCACTTAAATAATCATCTAGAAAAAAAAAGACATCCTGACACACTCCATAGGTTAAGTCAAGTTTTTTAGAAAAGTTTTCTATACCTTGATTTTCTTGAATAAGCTTGTTATAAATAAGTGTATTCACCACAAAAAATGATATTATAAAATAGTGCGTTTCTATTATTAGGGGAAGTGTAATAGGTTCAGACAAAAACTCCAGTTTATCTTCATTAACTAACGCAAAAATTGTTACCTGTAATTCAAAGTTATCATTCCTCCTAATTGAAAGAAAAATCTCTTTCTCCCAAAAAAAATCAATTTCACAAACAGTGGTTTTATTATCTATTTTTCGAATAGTTGATTTTAATTCGCAATTAATAGGTTCTAATTTATCATGAAAAATATTAGCTTTTACAAGACGTGTTTTATTAATAAACGCAACATCATTAAAACCTAAACTAAACCCAATTTCATCTCCTTCATGTTGATGTACCACATCTATAAAATTTCCATAATCAATATATTTTCCATTGAATACAATAGGTGCATTGGTATCTTCTAGGAAGGTCTGAGCAATAACAGCAGGAAATCGAGCTAAACTACTTTTACCAGAACTGTTTTTGCCGACAAAAATGGTAATGGGTTTAAGCTCAATTTCCCCTGAATCCTTAAAGGACTTGATATTATATAAACGGAATGAATCCATTGTTTTACTGTAAAAGGTATGATGAAAAATGTTGTTGTCTCTCTACACTCAACAACAACATTTGTAAATTAGTTGCCTAAAAAATCATTGATGTGTTTCATGTACTAACACACCATAACAGCTAAAGCTGTCGCTACACAAACAACTCAAAACAAATCACTAATCCACGAATCACTGCTCCACCAATCACTACCCCAAAAACGGATAGCGATAATTTTTAGCAGGTACAAAGGTTTCCTTAATAGAGCGAGGCGATGCCCAGCGCAATAAATTAAGGCTAGAACCTGCTTTATCATTCGTACCTGAACCGCGGCCGCCGCCAAAAGGCTGTTGATTCACGACTGCACCTGTTGGCTTATCGTTGATGTAGAAATTGCCTGCGGAATGACGTAATTTTTTAGTGGCTAATTCAATGGCATAGCGGTCTTGTGAGAAGATGGCACCTGTTAATGCATAAGGTGAGGTGGTGTCTACTATGCCTAATATTTCTTCAAATCTATCGTCTTCGTATACATAGATGGTTAAAACAGGACCAAAAATTTCTTCGCACATTGTTGTATACATCGGATCATTAGTTACAATAACAGTCGGTTCAATAAAATAGCCTTTTGATTTATCATGACCTCCGCCAATAATAATGTTCGCATTTGCATCGGCTTTTGCTTGATCGATATAGGCTGCAATTTTGTCAAAAGAACGCTCGTCAATGACTGCATTGATGAAATTGCTAAAATCCTCAACCGTCCCCATTTTAAAGGAATCCACATCATTTTCCATTCGATTTTTAACGGCTGGCCACAAACTATTTGGAATATAAGCGCGAGAAGCTGCCGAACATTTTTGTCCCTGATACTCAAACGCCCCCCGAACCAAAGCTACCGAAAGCGCGTCTACATCCGCCGAAGGATGGGCAACGACAAAATCCTTACCGCCCGTTTCCCCCACAATTCGCGGATATGATTTATAATTCGCGATATTGTTGCCGATGGTTTTCCACATATACTGGAAAGTTTTGGTAGAGCCTGTGAAATGCAGACCTGCAAAATCGGGGTGATTAAAGGCTACATCGCCGGCTACGGGACCGTCTGTATAAATGAGGTTGATAACGCCATCGGGCATACCTGCTGCTTGGAACACTTCCATGATGACCGCCGCCGAATAAATTTGCGTTTCAGAAGGCTTCCACACGATGGTATTCCCCATCAAGGCAGGAGCAGCGCAGAGATTTCCAGCAATGGAAGTAAAGTTGAAAGGCGTGATGGCAAATACAAATCCCTCTAATGGGCGATACTCGACTCGATTCCAAATGCCTGCCGCCGAATCGGGTTGATTCATATAGATTTCGCTCATAAAATAAGCGTTAAATCTCAGAAAATCAATAAATTCGCAGACCGAATCAATTTCCGACTGAAAGGCATTTTTGGATTGCCCTAACATCGTTGCAGCATTCATTTTATTGCGATAAGGACCAGCAAGTAAGTCCGCAGCTTTAAGAAAAATGGCTACTCGATGTTCCCATGCTAGATTTTCCCACTGTTCTTTGGCAGCAAGGGCAGCGTCTATTGCTTGATGCACATGTTCGGTGCCTCCTTTATGGTAATGCCCTAATGTATGTGCTATTTCATGTGGTGGATGCAAGGAAATTTTATTGCCTGTTCGCACCTCTTGACCGCCAATGACCATTGGCAGGTCTACTTCTTGGGCTTTGGCTCTAACCAATGCGGCCTGTAATTCTGCTCTTTCTGATGAGCCTAATGCGTAACTGTATACGGGTTCGTTATCGGGATAGGGTATATTGTAAAATCCTTTTGGCATAGTTGCTTGCTTTTTTTGAAAGATATAAGAGGTAAGATTTAAGACATAAGAGTTTGATTATCATTTTTTTATATTAAACCTAATTGTCCATACCTTTGTACTGTTTGTTAGTAAGTAATTCTACAATAATAAGTTGAACCAGTCGCCTTTGCTATTTTGCTCTGTACTACGTTGAAAAGCCTCGCTTGTAGCAGTCGTATTGCAATACGTCCCTACAGCTATGACTACGTTTTTCGCCTTGTACAAAACAAAATTACTTCGGCTTTATGGTTCAACTTATTATTTCCGCATTACTAAGCGTAAAATTAGTTTTTTTTGGGTAAAAGTATTTAATTTTGGGTGTTTTTTT
>JAHDHV010000100.1:12410-15513 GCA_020631155.1 Bacteroidota bacterium
TAAGCGTAAAATTAGTTTTTTTTGGGTAAAAGTATTTAATTTTGGGTGTTTTTTTATGCTAATAAAATAGTTAAAATATTTCTATTCCTAAAAACCATTCCTAATAACTCCACAATTGCACTGCAAACCAATTTTGAAGGATGCAATAGCCGACTAAAAAAACACCACCTAAAAATAAGCTTATGTAAAAGGCTTTACCCCATTTTTTTGTATTATTTTTCCAATATTTAAATAAAAAATAAGCAGCTAACAAACAAGCAATAGGTGGTAAAGTAGTCAATAAAAAAATAGACACAGAAGACATAGAAAATTTACCCATTCTTTCTATTGCATCCATAGAACTACTTGTGGCAATGATGGCAATGGAACCCATTATCAAGGCAAAAGGCAGGGTAAAAATGAAATTTCTCCATAAAGGCGCGCGCCATGCTTTTTTAAAGGGAGCCAGCAATAAAGTAACAATTGTAGCTATAATTGCCAGTATCCCCATTAAGCCACTTAATGCAAATAAAACCCTGAATAACAACATTTTAAGACTATTAATGGGTTTCAACATATCCTGTTCATACGATAGGTAGCGTTGTCCATCTTGTTCTGCTAAATATACTGATGGGTAGTTTTCTTTTTGTTGTTTAAAGGCTTTTTTTTCGACTAAATGATAGGCATTTTTATCACTTAAAAAATTCTTAATAGTTAGGGAATCATCCTCTATTTTTAACTTACAGGTTCTAAAGGGGAAATTTAAGAAATCAAATAACTTATTTCGTGAAGTAAACACTTGATACTCTCCTTCCCATTTTTTGAATGGCATTAAGTCTATTTTAGCCTTATTTTTGGAAACTGTTTTTAGTGTATCTTCTGTTGTTTTAGGGGCAAAAGCATCAACAATCAAATCCAATATTTTTGAATTTCCTTTTTCTCCATTATTACTTAAAACAATGCCTAAATCCAGTTCTCGGCTATAAACAAAGGCAGATACAAAGCCATTAATACCTCCATCATGTCCTAAAAAACGGTGCTTTGCTTCGCCTAATTCCCGATTATACAGACCCAAATGATAGCCCCCTTCTACCCTATTCTTCGTCTCAAACCACCCATGATTTTTCTCCATTTTGCCTACTTCTTCACTACTCAACAAAGTAATGCTATCCTGTTGTGTTGTATTTAAAAAGTACTGTGCAAACTTTGACATATCTACCGCATTACTTAATAAAGCCCCTGCTGCCTCGCCAATAATTTTTACATCTTTGGCTAACTTTGCTGTGTCATTTTGCCAGCTATAGCCCAGTGCTACAGGTATATTTGTATGTTGTTTTTTTTGACTTGTAAAATAGGTTTCTGTCATATTTAACGGCAAAATCACATTGTCTCGAATGTATTTTTGATAGGCTTGTCCACTTATTTTTTCGATAAGATACCCCAAAATCATATATCCGGGATTAGAATAAGCATAAGCCAAGCCCGGTTCCCATCGGCTTTCTAGGGAATTTTTATGATTCATAACTTCCTCCAATGCGGTCATTCCATCGGGGCGATCTTTGACAAAAGCGGCAATGTGCATATCATCAAAACCTGCTTCATGTTCGAGTAAATGTTTGATTTTAACGGGATGCGTTTTACTCCATTTGTTGGTAAAAGGAATTTCAGGAGCTATTTTTCTTAATTCGTCATTTAAGCTTAATCGCCCTTCTTTCACCAATTTCATAACGGCCAAAGCGGTAAAGGTTTTGGATACAGAGCCGATTTTAAAGACATGATTAGGAGTCAATTTTTCTTTCGTTGCCACATTTGCCTCGCCTATAGCAGCTTGCCAAAGTACACTATCTTTGTTGACTACTGTAATAAATATGCCCGGGATGTGCTTTTCTTCCATCACTTTTATTACAGAGTCTTTTAATGCTAAAATAGGCTGTTCCTGTGCCCAACTATTTGATAATAAGGTAATTAATAAGAGTGTGATTAAATAGTTAATTTTCATTTTTCTCAACGTTTATTGATATTGGGTTTAAAAGGTTGTAAAGTTGTAAGGTTACAAAGTTGCTTTATCTAAACTCCAAATTGATTGATTATTTTTTTTAATATGGCTAAAGTATGCTAGGACTGCACATTTAAGTATAATGCAAAGTACCTAGTAATACTATGCTAAAGGGGAAAAAATTTTATTCCCCTGACACATTTACTTATTTCTTCTTTTTAGCCTTAATAATAAGGTTATCAAAACATAAAAAACAACAATTAGCAACAACATAATAGGAATAAACCAATGCCCTAGTACTTCTGTTGCGCCTTGTAATTCTGCGGTTGTTCCATCTACTTTCCCCAAAGCTAAAAGCTGTCCGTCTTTCATAAATAGACCTACCTCGCTAGGATTCCATAATTCGGCAAAAATCAAAAATACAAAGGAGAATAAAAATAGGTATAAGAGCGCGAAAATAACATAAGTAATCCCGTTAAAAATGTTCAGTGCCAGAGCTTTAAAAATGTGAACTGGATTAAATGTTCGAGTCGCTTGCTCTAATTTTTTTTCTGCAACTAAGGGTTTTAAAACCTCTTCGGGAGTGCCTAATTTTTGCAAAACATCTAGCAAATTATCTATTTCACTGCCTGTTGTATAACTTTGCAAGCCTTCAAAAATATGGCTGTTAAACTCCATCATCAGGTCTTGCTGATCTTCTTTTGACAAAATATTTGTTGCCTTTTTAATTCGCTTCATATAATCTTCATAGATTCTTTGCGAAGCTTTTTGTTCAAATTGTAATGGTTTCATATTATATTTTTTTGATAGACATTTCTAATTTACTCCAATATAATTTCATGACTTCTAGGGTTTCTAAACCTGTTTCTGTGAGGTGATAATACTTTCTAGGAATCCCTGATGTTTGCTCCACCCATTTGGAAGCGACTAAACCCTCTTTTTTGAGTCGGTTCATCAAAGGGTATAAGGTGCCTTCAGCAATGTCTATTTCGGTGTAATGTCGAACTTTTTCGATAAGTTCGTAACCATAATATTCATGGTCTTTAAGGACATTCATAACAATAAATGTTAGTGTTCCTTTTTTAACTTGTGATTTCCACTTGTGTACAAAATTTTCGTTCATACAGC
>JAHDHV010000101.1 GCA_020631155.1 Bacteroidota bacterium
GTCTAAAAATCCAAAAGTCTAAAAATCCAAAAGTCTAAAAATCCAAAAGTCTAAAAATCCAAAAGTCTAAATATCCAAAAGTCTAAATATCCAAAAGTCTAAATATCCAAAAGTCTAAATATCAATTTTAGAGGCAAATTGTTAGGATAATAATGAAACATACCGCTTTTTTCACAAAATTAATAAAAAATAAGTATATTCTTTAAATTCCGTTGGAGTAGAAAATGATTTACATTACTTTTGTAGTTACACATGTTCATCAATTTGTTAAGCTCAGAATACGAAAACAATTAAACGTGAAAAAAAATATCTTATATCATCTCTCTCTTATTCTTCCTTTTATATTCCTTATCATTTGCCTATTGTCTGCTTGTCGTTTTGAGCAAAAAATTGGCTATCAGCAAATTAAAGGTCAAACAATGGGTACTTACTATTTGCTTACCTACCTAGACAGCAAGCAAATCAATCATCAAACAGCAGTTGATTCTTTACTAAAAACCTTAAATCAATCTTTGTCAACCTATATTCCAACTTCTACTATTTCCAAAATTAATCAATCCCAAAAAGGAAAATTTGCAACAGACAGTCACTTTATAAACGTTTTTAAAAGAGCTAAAAAAATTCAACAAAGCACAAAAGGTGCTTTTGAGCCAACTATTATGCCTTTGGTTAATGCCTGGAATTTTGGTTATAAAAAAACCGAACAGATAGACAGCACTCAAATAGACTCCCTCTTACAGCTAATTGATTTTAATAGCCTTACGCTAACGAATACAAATGAATTACATAAAAAAAAGGCAGGTGTACAACTCGACTTTAGTGCCATTGCTAAAGGTTATGGAGTAGATGAAATTGCGCGTTTTTTCCACCAAAAAGGCATACACAATTACCTTATTGACATCGGCGGAGAATTGCGTGCTAAGGGGGTGAACAATCAACAAATGCCTTGGCAAATCGGTATTGATCGACCTGTAGACAGCCTCAAAACTAGGGTGCCACAAGCCATCGTTGCCCTACACAATCAGGCGGTTGCTACCTCGGGGAACTATCGCAATTATCGCATCGAAAACGGTCAAAAGTACGCCCATATCATCAACCCAAAAACAGGCTATTCGGAATTGTCTAACTTATTGAGTGCCAGCATCTTCGCCCCCGATTGCATCACTGCCGATGCCTATGCTACCGCCTCTATGGTCATGGGGTTTGAACATGCTAAACAACTTATTGAACAGCATAAAAATTTGGATGCCTTATTTATCTACAGTACCCAAAACGGACAGTTAGCGGTTTATGCTACAAATGGGGTTAATTTTGCGCTCAATAGGGAATAATTCGTGAGTGATACTCTTTTGTTAAAAAAAAACAAAAAACTGATAATCAAGGATTTAAACTTTAAAAATAGATTAGTCGGTTCTTAAATTCCGTATCACTACGGATATTTCTTAACGCTGTTCATTCCATTTTCTTAACGCAAAAAATTTCAAGGTCGCTCTTTTACCCGAACAAAAAAGTGATGTTTCATTTTTGGGAAAAGTGAATGTCTATTTAAACAGTATTTTGCCATTCCCTAAATTCTTGACACACTCATATCTAAAAGTCCAAAAATCCAAAAATCAATAATTTTAACTGTATGTCTCCAGCCGTTGATAACTATATTTTAGATGCCGCCCCTGAATGGCAACCAATATTATCAGAATTGCGATATATGATTTTGCAGTTAACGCCTGCTATAGAAGAAAGTATAAAATGGAAAGTGCCTTTTTACAGCTACAATGGCTTGTTATGCTACTTAAATGTGCGAAAAAAAGAAGTAGATATTGGCTTTTATCATGGTGCAAAACTCCCTAATGCCAATGGCCTTTTGGTGGGAAATGGAAAGCTAGTAAGACATATAAAAATTAAAAGTTTCGCAGAAATTGAAGCAAAACGAGCAGCTATTTTAGAAATATTTCAAGAAGCTATACTATGGAATGAAGCAAATGATTGAATTACGCATTAGACTTTTAGCTGTTTGGATATTATATAACTCGGCTTTCGCTGATTTCAAAATGAGAAAATAAGAATTAAAAGTACCTATTACCAAATTCATAATTCATTAATTAACAGGCGTTTGTTGTTATTTTTGAAAGGGTTCGACCCAGCGAGGTCAAACCTTTTAAGGCTTGATACAAAACTCGCAAGTATTTAATAATCAATAGTTTAGGAATTAGTACAATTAATTAAATTATTATTTTGTTAAATGTGTTTTTACAAAAAAAAATCAGCGAATAGCAAGTATATAGATTACAAAAAAAGAGAACTCCCCATCAAAAAAATATCTAATCACTGATCTACGAATCAACATTTTGAATGGAAAAAAAGATTAATATTCATTGTCAAGTTAAACATTCAATAGTCTGTTTAAAGAATACTATATTTGAAGCATACCTGTATTTTCTCTGAGAAAGTATAAATTTTTTTAGTCATTTTATTGTCAGAAAAAAATCATCTTATTGTCTTTTGCTTTCTAAAACTCCCTGATAATCAACCCATAACAAATAACAAAAAACAATCTTCTAAAAAAAGAAAAATACCTTAGAAACTTTTAACATTTGATAGCGTAAACATGATACGAAATCATTACTCATTGAGAATAATTTCTTTTAATTATTGTCAACTATCACACTATTAAATAAATATGAAATAGCAAATGATTCATACAATAAAGACTTAACTAATTAACTAGCCTATATCACCATCAATTAACTAGCCCATCTTACTACATAGTTACACAAAGTCCCTAGTTTAAATTATATCACTCCCTAGTAGCATATGTATAATTGAGAAATATCCAGTAGGTTAATTTCTCAACATGCACACCCTATTTGTTTAAACTCAAATCTAATTTGCCTAAATAGGAAAAAAACTTTTACTAATGAGAAAATTCGCCTTGTTAACTACCCTATTACTAGGGTTGCTTGGGGTAGGTATATCCTATGCTCAAGACTTGCCTTGTGATGTGACGCTGATAGATGCGCGCATCTTTGAATCCACAAATTTAAATGGTTTTCCAGCTTTAGATGCTTGGAATGTTTGCGCTAGTAATGACACCCTTTCGCTGATTATTTCTACGGCGGGTATTGAGTGTCTACCTACAGCGCAATTAACCGATCTGTCGCTGTCAATGGCAGTGCCTCCAGGACTAGAGTTTGATGGCAATGCTTTGGCCTGTATGGCTGATGGCACACCTTATTCCTCAAATCTGGTGAATGTAGACAGTAGCGATCCTACAAATATTGTGGTAGATTTTGATAGTAGCGTTTTCATTGACCAGAATAGTGCGCTACATTTCAAGTTCACCCTCTTCCCTAATTGTGATGCGGCTTCTCTGCCTAGTCCTACTTATATGGACTATACCATCACCTATACCCGTCCGAATGGTTCGACAGGAACGATTAATACACAGGGTGGGATTGATTTGGTGAGTTATTTGACAGCACCAGAAATGAACATCATCTCCTCTGTAACAAATCCTCCTGCTGCCAATCCTGGTGATATAGTTACTCGTACTATTATCATTACTCAAAATGGCTTGGATGCTTTATTGGATGAATTTACTTTTTGTGATGATTACGATTATGCCTATTCTAATTTAAGTACATTTACCATCAATGGCATTGATGCGTTGGCTGCACTACAGATTACGGCTGATGAGTTTTGTGTATTGATTGATGCGGCTACTTATGGCACTTCTCCGTTTTTTGTAGAGGGGGAAGTGATAGAAATTGTGTATAGTTATACTGTAGACTGTCCTGAAGGTGGGGGTGTTGGCTCGTTTGTCAATAGCTCAACTTTGAGTACCGAATGGGGTTGCGCTCCTGATGTTTGTGATGTAGAGCAAACATTAGATGCAACGGTATTGAATTATAATGGCTTGCCTGACTTGGCGGTTACAGCAGAAAATACCCCCCCAGATAATCAATGTCAAACTGACCCGAACAATTGTTATGCCTATACCTATACTATTGAAAATTTAACGGCTGGCGAAAATTATACCGATGAAAGTATTGCCCTTGATATTTTATTTGAATTGGTGATCAATGGTTGTGTGTATCAAGATGTGCAAGGCAATAGTGTTACTGGCGATTTATTAGAATACAGTAATTTCCAGTTGAATGGTGTTCCTGTTACACCTATTACGCAAAATGATGAACAAATTATATTTGATGTTTCTGCTGATCATGGTGATTTGCCAATTACCAATAGCGTAGATTTTACGATGGATATTTGTGTAAAAGACTGTGCTGCAACTGGCGATTGCGCCTTACCTGTGATGCAGGGAACGGCTCCTGTTTGTTTGGAACCTAGTGTAAATTTGAGCTGGGGAGATGCATGTAACAATACATATGATGATGATTTTTTACCGCTACCCAATCAAGTATTTAATTTTGTTGCAACAGATGTACAAATTCAACAAGTAAACTACGACCCTCCGGGGTATTGTTATACAGGTTTGGCTGTGTTTGAAGTCTTTAACAACAGCTCTTCTTCACTCCCTGGAGGAGGAGATGTGACTAATTTAACAGTTCGCCTAAAAGATACAGGTTGCGATTTTATTCAATATACCAATATTTATATTTCTCCTGATGCTGATCCTGCTAATGGCATACTGGTTGACCCTAGTGATGTAGCTTTAGTGGACAGTTTTTTGGTGGTTAATTTAAATAATTATGCAGGTAGTGCTTCCTTAGTTGATGGCAATAACGATGGAGTAGTAGAGCTACCAAATACACAAGGTTTTTTCCTTATTCAAGAAATTGAGGCGGTTTGTACAAATGCATCTAGTACCAATCCTTGTTGGCATGAAGAACCAGTATGTGATTTAACTCAATTGATGGCTTTAGGGTTTCAAAATTGCCAAGGTATTGTTTATGAAGCAGCTACAGAAAATGAAACATGTATTGTAGATCATAATATTCCTAGAAATGGCGCGCAAGAATATGCGAATGATGGATACCCTAATCCTCGTTTTAATCCAGTTGGTTGTAGTTATTTTGAATATACCTATACCTACCAATATTCTGGTTTGCGCCCTTGTGACAATACAGAAGTTTACTTAGAGGTGCAGTTACCTACTGGCATAACTTATGCAGGCAATTCTTATGCTCAACAAATACCGAATACAGGTACGTTTGATGCAGGAACAGGCATTTTGACGGTTAGCCCAGGTCATATCGAATCTAAAACGGAATCTGATATTTTCTATTTTGCTTTTGGAGTGAATGGTACCCAATGTGGTTTTTCTTATGATTTTACAGCTACTGTTGTTTACTCTTGTACCGAATCAGGTTGTGATGGCTGTACATTTAATAGAAGTTGTGAAGATTTAACCATCAACTGCGGTTGCGGTGGTGGTGGCAATCCTCCTCCTCCTCCACCTATTGTCAATCCTGTATGTGAACTAACCACACATTCAGTAAGTATTGAACGCCAGACTTTTGGCACAGGTACACCTACTGCTTTGGATACCTTTTTACCTTGTGATACGGTAAAAATTACAGTAGAAGGGGAATTATTAACCAATTTTATTGATGAATTAAGCCTTGATTTAGGCTTCGGTTCTACCATGACATTCTTAGGTGATGCCACCCTTACCTTAGGCAATACAACTTCCACAACAACTTGTGGCAATGCTGCCGACCCAACAAATTTAACAGCTTGTATTAGTGATATGGCTTTATTGCAAACAGGAACGACCTTTTTGTATGAAGGCTATTATGTGATTAATGAAAATATGGACTTTGCAAGTTGCGCTGATAATTGGAAACGTAGAGAAGTCTCTGCTGAGTATAATGGTAATTATAAAGGAGACCCTTTAGAAAATTTAGTAAGCGGCGAATGTGGCCCTGCCGATGCTCCTTTTTATGTAGGCAATTATAATGCCAGTTTGCAGGCAAGCATGGAAAAAACAGGCGATTGTGCGGTGGAAGTAGACATTAATATTTTGGCAGAATGTGAAGCATGGTTACAACAGTTTCCAAATGAAGTACGCCCTCAATACTACTTAGATTCCATTATTGTATCAGTACCTTTAGTTGGTTTAGAATACCTATCTTCTACAGCTGTATTGACTGCTTTTGATCATACAGGAACCACTTCCTACAATATTGCTGATGGAAATATCACAACAGATGTTACTTTAGGTGTAACTACCTTTACCTTAGTCAATGATGGTACTTGGTCATTGGTAGAATACCCTGGCTTTGATATGATTTATAACCTACACTTCACTTTAGAACCTTCTTTCTGTTTTGAAGTTCCTTCTGATGGTTATTTCCATGTAGAAGTACACTATGGAGCAGTTCCACGTTGCTCTAATAAAGTCTTAATATCTGATGAATTAATTGTTGACGGTAGCGCAGGCCCATTAACGGTCAACTATTTAAGCAATCCTGATATTGTAGCAGCAAGTACAAACGTAACCTGGGATGTACAAGTGATCAACCCAGCACCAACACTTACTTTCTTCACCGTATTAGACCCAGCAGGTGCTTTTAGTAGCATTACATTAGTTGATATAAATACAGGACTTCCATTGCCTCAGCAAAATACAGGGGCCAACGGTATATGGGTGCAATTAGGTGATACAGAAATTAATTATGACATCCAAGTGCAAGCAGTAGCAACAGTTTGTGATACCGCCAAACTATTATTATATGCTGGTCGCTCTTGTACGGAATATCCAACAGGCGATCCAACAATCGCACTATTTGAAGGTGGCAACTCTTGTCCTGTAGAATTTGCAGAACTCTCCGTAGTCCAAGAGCCTTCTGATTTACAAATGATTATTCTAAGCGAACCCGACCCAACAGGTATTCAGGTTTGTTCTACTGCCGAATATGAAATTATTATAAAAAATGTGAAAAAAGGAATGAATTTCCTACAGTCACTAGTAGTTAACCTACCAGCAGGTGTAACAATAGTTCCCACAACCTGGGAATTAGCTTATCCAGATGTTAGTCCACCTCCTACCAATCCTACCGCAGATATAGGTACCTATCAACCAATTCCTGATGGCACCCTAACCAATAGCGATCCAATTACAGGTAATACTTATGAATTGGATATTGTGGCCGCCCAAGCTGGTTTAACCCCGAACTTTATTAATGGACTCCCAGGTATTACAGTTCCAGAGGATAATTATAATACCTTCATTATCAAATTCCAAATTGTGACAGATTGTGAATTTAATTCTGGACAACCATTAGCATTTACTCTATCAAGTTTTGATGCTTGTAACAATCCTTTAGTAGATGATTTATTATCTAGTGGCTTATTAAGTATCGAAGGAGCAAATCCAGATGACTTCAATTCCTATAGTGCGGATTTATTGCCTAATACTGTTACCGCTTGTACAGGTGGTTCAACCATGACAGCAGCTATCTTTGGCGCACCTTTTGACATTCAGGCAGGCGAATATGTATGTATTACCATGCCCCAAGAACTGTCTTATGTACCGGGTAGTGCCATATCCTTTAACCCAGTACCGGGCAACCCTGCCTACACCAGTTGGAGCTTAGTTCCAACTAGTTCTACTGTAGGCACACCGCCTAACGAATTAACAGAGGTTTGTTTTGAATTACCCGAAGGATTCCCGGTAGGTAATACTGTAGTGTTTACCTTTGAGGTAGAACCAGACCCAACAACGCCTTGCGGCGATTATGAATTGGCTTTATACACCAAAGGGATTACCACCTCCGTTTGTGAAACAACAGGCGAGGCTTGTCTAATAGACTTTTTCACCAGCCCTTCCGAAACAACCGTTTTAACCCTCATCCCCGGTATCAGTTACCTAGAAGAATACTTTGAAATGTCGGTCACTTGTAGCGAAACAACAGGCGAATTTCAGGTAGAAGCGCAAGTTGCTTTCTTTAATGAAGGAGATTACATTGCGCCAGGTGAAGAAATGATCGTTTCTTTCTATGGCGATGCAAATGGCAATGGTGTTATTGATAGTGGTGAACCATTGGTTTACTCAGAAACTTATACAGGCGGCTTATACCCTCAACAATTTGCCATCGTAGAAGACATTAACTTCAGCGTAGGTGTTGACGATCTATGCCCCCTATTGGTTCGAGTATCTGCTTCAACAGATTGTGCTTGTGAAAATCCACCTGTAGATTTATCAGACTTCCTTAGTCATGCAGATATTTTTACCAATCAACCTTATTGCCCAGGGGTAGCCGTTACCGAAACAGGCTGTGGTACCGCCCCCGATGCTGGTAGTGTTACTTACACATGGACATCCACAGACGACCCGGGCTTGGTTTATTTGGATGTAACTGATCCTGCTAGTCCAATATTTACAGGTCCAGCTTCTGGCGATTATACCTATCAAGTAGCTATAAACGCAGGCGATTGCTCATTTACCGATGATATTACATTCACCAATAGCGACGCAGCAGATATAACAGGCACTATTGTAGGTCCCTCTCAAATTTGCCAAAATAGTGAAGGTCCATTTACTGCGGTTATTAATAATAGTAACTTTAATCCAGCTTTTTATGAGTTTACTTGGGATTTAGATGGTGGAACCAATCTAAATGCTGGTACTGGCCTTGGCCCAATTGATATTGTATGGGCAACAGCAGGCACCAAAACCATCACCGTAACCATTACTCAGGTATTTGGCGTTACTTGTAGCGATCCGTTGGAGTTAACATTCAATGTAGAAGTAATTCCTGACGATGCCTTAGATGTAGAGGTAACTATTGAGCAACCTGAATATTGTACAGATTTAGGTAGTGTAGAATACACAGTATCCAGTTCAGCTTGTGATTTAAGTACAATTACCTTAACCAATGATGGTACAGGAGAAGTTATTGACGAGTTCCAAAGTGAGGAATATTGCGATTATAGCGATATGCAAATCTATATTCCTAACGAATTTCCTGATTCTTTTTATGTGTACAATGTATACGATGCCATCACTTTAAACTCTTTTGTTGGTACTGATTCAATAGGCTTTTATGCTACCGATATCAATGATTTGGCATCACAATTACAGACTTATTTAAATGGCTTATCCCCTAACCTAGCCATCAGTTATACTCAATTTGGTGAGTGGACTGTTACAGGTGCTGATAATATATTGACGGTTAATGTAACTGAAGTACCCTATTGTACAGATAATATTGCTATTGATTTAGGTGTTCACGGCCCGATGTGCACGGTTAGCTACTCCTTTAACCCAGCAGATGCAGGCGGAGGCACTTATCCAATTACACAAATGCATTTATTTTTTGAATACCCTTCGGGAAATGCGATTGAAGTATATACGACTACTGTTAACTATGCCGATATTGACGAATTGACAACAGGTGCGCAAGCGGAACTTAATGCCGAAACAGGTTCTGATGTTGGTTCATGGGTAGTAACTAATGATGGAACCAATTTGAATTTTACCTTCTATTTCACCCCCGGTAGTCTCGGGCCAGATGAAAATACAGGTAACTTTTATATTGAATATGCATTTAATGGAGCAGCAGATTTAGACATGGGTGGTATTGAACGTATTTGTAATGGAGAAATTCCTTGTAAACAAGTGGAATGGTGTTTTGATCTTTCTGGGTATACCTTCCCTATTGTTTCACCTTTCAACTATGTAACAATGGTATTTAATACCAATCCATATATTTATGATGAAGGAACGGGCTTTGCTCAGGTTACCTTAAATACAGTTGACGATTTAATTGCTTATATGAATCAGCAATTTTTAGATAACTATGATGGCATTGGCTCATGGGAAATCACCAAAACAACAGATGGAATCTGCATTACCCTAACACCACTTATTTTAGATCAAGACACTGAATATATATTTAGTTTTAACATAAGCAATCCTAAGTCAATTGGCGGTGGTTTAAAAGAAAGTACAACCCCTAATAAAAACTGTACTGGAAGCGATTACCAAAGTTGTCATTTAGAGTTTTCTGGATATATTGCACCTAGTAATTTCCCTAGTACTTCTTTAGATTTTACTTGGGCTAGTTCTGATGGCTTTACCAATACAATTAGTTTACCAGCAGGTAGCTATAACTCTGACTATCCACGTCATTTGGTAAATGCCCTCAATGCCCAAACACCAAATGGCTGGTGGGACGTAGAATGGAATAATAATGTAGTTAGCCTTAATTATTATTTTGAACCAGGAGATATTGCAACAGGTGATATATCGGCACTATATGTCGCTCATATAACAACCTCTAATGGTACATTCCATCCTATTAGCTCTTTAAGTGGAAACGCTCCTATTTGTCAAGATGGCGGCACTAAAGTTTGTGATCAACCAATTGTATATACATTTGATGTAGCTTCAGTACCACTAGGAACTGCTATGTATATGAATGTATATACTGTTTCAAACCCAGCTTTTAGTAGTGATTTTGATATGGAAAGTGAAGCTGATCAAGTATCTTTAACCAATATGGGTTCAGTGGCTTCTTTTCTACAAAACCACTTAAATAGTCAACACTCTATACATGGTTTGTGGACTGTTGAACATTCAGGTACTGAACTTACTGTTACTTTAATACCTGATGAAAACTATGATGGAGACTATAATTATATGTATTTTTACTTTGAGAATACCGCTACTAATGATGCATGGGACAGTGAAGGTGAAGTTACCCTTAGTTGCAATACTGTTGGTGATAGTTGTCCCCCTGCCTATGTGGAGTTTGAAGAAGTTTCTGCAACAGCTACCGATCAAGGTGGTTTAACCACTACTACTTGTGGTTCTACTTCTGCTAAAACAATGGTAGATATTAGTGATTACCTATGTTTTACGGTACCTGAATATAATGCCTTTGAAGATCAAGGTGTGATAGTCTATTTAGATGATGGTAATGGAAACTATATACAGTTTAGTACAGGAGTAGATGATTATACAGTAGTAATTAATGGCGATACTCATGTCTTTAATGATAATTTGAGCTCAACTATAGGTGGTGAATATTGCTTTATTCCTGAGGGGGGCATCATTACCCTTTATCAAAACGGACTACCTATTGCTGATACAGATGGTGGTGGTTTGGTTGGTTATGGATTTAGTGGAGATTTTACCAATTATATATTAGCTATTGAACTTTGTGCATCTATAGGTCCATTACAAGGATTACCAGTTATCACAAACATTACCAATGGAGGTGATTGCCCGCCAGCGGACTTCATTACCTCTACAGGTATCTTACATATGACTAATGAGTATGGCTCTCCTTTAGATAATCCATTTACCAATAGCAACGATTTAGAGGAAGGCACCTATACCTTATCCTTTAGCGACTGCTGTAGTACCTTAGATACGACCTTCACTGTTGATCCACCACCAGAAGATTTCTTAACGGTTACTCCAACAGTTACCAATGCAACAACTTGTGATAGTGGTGACGGCTCCATTTCATTAGATATTGAATCCAACAGCCCACTCACTTATTACATCATTGATGATGGTACAAGTGTAGATACTATTCAAGTAACAACCCTAACCAATACAGCTACCCAAACTTATTCAAACTTACAAGAAGGCTCTTATACGGTTACCGTTGTAGACCAATGTTTAGAATGGACTGAAACAGTTATTATCAATGTAGACAACAACACACTAGAATTTGCTATGGAAACAGTGACCCAAATTACTGGGGCTTGTGGAACAAATGATGGCGAAATTGAAGTAGTTGTTTCTTCTGATGCAACGATTGATTCCGTGGTAGTAGAAGGCCCAAATGCTTACTATCAAATGGAATTAGACCTAAGAGCAGGTATTTTTACTTATAGCAACCTAGCTCCGGGCGAATATACTTTAACCGTTTATACCCAATGTGGCGTTTTAATTCAAACCTATATTATCGAAACGCCAGAGGCTACAGAACCGATGCCCCTTACTGCTACACCTGTTCAACCAACAGATTGTAGCGATAAAGGAATCATCAATATTGATGTACAAACAACTAATCCTGCTGCCATAGATTCATTAGTTTTGATGAACAGTGCAGGTCTACCTATTCTTACTGATCAAAGTGGTAATAGCACTGTTACCATCAACAACCTAGCACCCGGCGATTATCAAGTAGCACTGTACAGTTCCACAACTTGTAATTATGATACGGTTGCCCTTAGCATCAACGAACCTAGCGTTGAGCTAACTGTTGATGCAACTAGCGGCGGCACCATTATCTGTGGAGATACAGAAACAACCCTAAACCTAGCGTTTTCTACTACTTCTGCTGAACAAGTTACGGTAAATTGGAGTGGACCAAGTGGTTTCTTCACTCAACATTTGCCAACAGGCACTACAGACGATTTAACTGTCAGCACAGCAGGCACTTACACAGCAACCATCTCCATAGGTTGTGCAGAAGTGACCGAAACTTTTGAAGTAACAATTCAAGATTGTAATGACTTAGATTGTGAAATTGAACTTACAGTTACTCCTAGCGAAGCACAAAACACAAATTGTGAGGAGGTAACCTACGATCTAACTGCAAATTATAGTGCAATAGGTAGTGCTGTTACCGCCTATCAAAACGATCCAAATTACGAAGTGCAATTTGAGTGGACAAGTGCAGGTAGTACCATTAGTTCAGGAGTGTTTACAGGCAATAGCACAAGCTTAACAGGCGTAGGCCCAGGTACTTACCAATTAACGGTAGCCATTGTATTAAATGGGGAAACAATCGTTGAGTTCTGTACAGCAACAACCAGCTTTGTACTTGAGCCACTGGAAGGTAATACACTTTCTTTGGAGGTAGTTACAGTAGATACAGACTGTGGTTACAGCAATGGTACAGCAGAAGTAATTGCAGTGAATGGCGGAACTGGTATTCCAGCAGATTATACCTATGTATGGATGGATTCAGATGGAAATGTCTTACCATTTACAGGCACAACAGCCACAGGTCTACCAGTTGATTTGTATACCGTTTCTATTGTCAGCAATGGTTGTGAAATTGCTCCAACAGCAGTTGCCATTGCACCACTAGACCCACCAGAGGTAGCCGTTCTCAATGTGATTCCATCTACCAATTGTGGCGAGCCAAACGGTCAAATCATTTTACAAATAGAAGATTTGGTAACAGGCTTTACCTACAATCACAATGTTTATGATCCAAGTGGCAACCTAATACCACCAGATGCGTTCCCGAATACCAATACATTTAGCGGTTTAGCTCCTGGTACTTATATAGTAGAAACCTATTATACTCCACTACCCGGTAGCTGTCCTCTTTATCAAGAAGTAGTTGTACCAATTAGTGAAGAAGGTTTAACCGCAGATTTTATAACTGTAGATGCTTCTATTTGTGGTTCTTCTGATGGTAGAATCTTTGTAACAGGCAACGGTGGCGATGGCAACTATACCATCAACTTATACGATGCCAACAACAATCTATTAGGCTCTCAGACAGGCACAGAAGCTGTGATGAACGCCTTTGGTAGTTTACCAGAAGGAACTTATACCATTGAATTATTATCAAATAATGGCGACTGTATGTATATTGATCAGGTAGTGATTGGTAATGGCACTTTTGATATTGATCCAACTGATTTTGAAGCAGATGATTTATCTTGTGTTGGTTCTGCCGATGGAATTATTCGCAAATTAACAGCCGTTCCAGCAGGCGACATCATCGAAATATACGATGCCAATAACAACTTATTAGCTACTTGGACGGATGCAACTAATCCAACCGAATTAGGTGGTTTACCAGATGGCACTTACACCATTGTTTATACAACAGGTGTTGCACCAAATACTTGTTCTGAATCTATGGAAATAGTTATTGAGCTTCCAGAGCCATTAACTGCAACCGCCAACTTAACCCCTAACTTAGATTGCCCAAATCCAGAGGGTACAGTTGAGGTAACAGCAGCAGGAGGTACAGCCCCACATAGTATTACTTGGAGCGATGGCAACATGTCAGGCTTCAACCCAAGCTTTGTAGGTGTTGGACCATTTACCTTCACCGTTGCAGATGCTAATGGCTGTGAATATAGTGGTTCTGTTAATGCTACACCAACCACTTTAGACACGCCTACCCCATTTGCAGCAGCTTACTGTTTAAATGATGATGCAATTGCATTATTCGCACTACCAGCAGGCTCAGGTGATGTCATGTGGTATGATTCTGAAACAGCAACTACAGGTAGCACAACTCCGCCTGTTCCTGATACCAGCGTACCGGGTACACAAACCTTCTATGTAAGTATGGCAGAAAATGGTTGTGAAAGTGCAAAAGTGCCTGTAGATGTAACCATTTACGAATTACCGCCTGTTGATGCAGGTGCTGATGCTGGCTTCTGCCCTAATACAGATGCCCTATTACAAGCAAACTCCACTTTAACAGGTACATGGACGGCTCTTGATGGCGGTTTGATCAATACACCTAATAATCCAGCAACAACCGTAAGTTTCTTAACTGTAGGTACTTATGAATTTGTTTGGACAGAAAATGGCGAGAATTGCAATGGTAAAGATACGGTTGCTATTACCATCTTTGAGGGACCTATAGCAGTAGCAGGAGAGGATGTATTTGTTTGTGAAAATAATGCTTTCTTAAATGCAGATGATGGCTTATTAGGTACAGGTATTTGGAATATTTTAAGTACCAATACAACAACTGCTGTTTTGGCTAATGCAACGGATCCGAATACAATGGTCACCGACTTGACCGTAGGTGAGGTATATGTATTTGAAAGAGTGATCACCAGCGATTGTGGCGAGGCACGCGATACGGTTGAATTAACCATTAAAGCGGCTCCAAGTGCAGGTGCAGACAGTCTAGCACATGTATTATGTACTGGCGAAAGCTTATTTAACTTAAATAACTTATTAAGTGATGATGCAGCAAGTGGAGGTGCATGGACAGAGACAACAGACCCAGCTTCTGGTGGTTTAGTTGGTGGCTTCTTTGATGCAACAAATGTTATAGCAGGCACTTATACATTTGATTACATTGTAGGAGATAATTCTGGTACTGACCCACTTTGCCCAGCAGATACCGCACAATTTAGCATTATCGTAGCTCCAACCCCAAGCGTAACGCTTGCTGCCGAAGGAGACGATGTAGACGAATGTGCTGATGGCGATGGTATTCCATTAACCGCAACAGCAGGTTTTGATAATTATGAATGGATTAAAGATGGTGCAGTTACTGTTCAAAATGGTACATCAAACACCTATACTGCCACAGCTTCTGGTTATTATACCGTAGTTGTAACAGATAGCAATGGCTGTACAAGCACATCCGCAGCCATTCAAATAAGCATTGATCCACTACCTATATTAGACTTAGACGTTTCTACAGATGTAGTTTGTGAAGGTGGTACGGTTGATTTAACAGCAGAGGCAAATGTAGTCATTACAGCTTACCAATGGTCAGCAACAAGCGGAACATTAAGTTGTACAAATTGTGCAAACCCAACGGCAACACTCGGTACGACAAATGCTACTTATAGCGTAACGATTACTGATG
>JAHDHV010000635.1 GCA_020631155.1 Bacteroidota bacterium
AGATTAGAAAAATTTTAAAAAAATTAGCGAAAACATAAATTTTGCATCTAAAAAAGCATACTTTAAATGTTTAGTGTGATTAGAAATGGAAGCTTGGATATTTGCTTTTTTTTATTTTAAAAGGGTACACAAATTAAGGAAGTAGTTTTTTTGGATATGGACTTGCTTTGTTTAGGTGAGGAAATGTGTTTAAATACTACTGAATCCCTCGCCGAAAATGGGGTCTGTAATTCCACGATTGCCTTCGGCGACTTACTTTTTGCAGTCGCGAAAAAAGTAAGCAAAAACGCTTGTCAAAAATATCGTTCCTGCGCTTCAGGCCTGCGCTTTGCTACCGATTTTTGACCTGCCTGCGCTTCTTTTTCACAAATAGAAAAAAAGATGACGTTTGTGTACCCTTTTGAATTTTTTATTAGAAATTAGCTTTTAGAGCTTAGATTCGTTGATTTATTGGGCTTCTAGCTAATTTTCAATTGGAGAGTAGATGGGATGATTTTTCTGAATCGTTGATTATATTTTAACAAAAAAATAAATTGACAATCCCCCTAAAAAAATGTATTTTGCAAGCCGAAAAGCAATAAAGACTGAATACACTATGTCTTGTTGACATTTTTTTTACTAAATTCTGGTTGTTAACATCTAATCACTAATCTCTAACATATGCTTACACCGTATTTTAATGAAGACCACACACTATTTCGCCAAAGTGTCCGCGATTTTATCGAAAAAGAAGTAACGCCTCATGCCGAAGAATGGGAAGCACAGGAAGAATTACCACGCTCCATTTGGAAACGCATGGGTGAACTCGGCTTTTTAGGGCTTCACTGGCCTGAAAAATACGGCGGTTCGAAAGCTGACTTTTTCTACTCTGTCATTTTCACCGAAGAAGTAGCTCGTTCCACTATGGGCGGATTTGCAGCAGCGGTTGGCGTACATCAATATATGTCGGTAGCGCATATCGCAGAAGTAGGCAGCGAAGCCATCAAGCAAAAATACTTGACAGGGGCAATTAGCGGCGATAAAATTGGTGCCTTAGCCATCTCTGAACCCGGCGCAGGCTCTGATGTAGCCAATATTCGCACCACAGCTATTAGAGAAGGCGACCATTATATTTTAAATGGCTCTAAAATTTTCATTACCAATGGCGTGAACTGTGATTTTGCAGTGGTAGCCTGCAAAACAAAGCCCGAAGCAGGTATGAATGGGATCAGTCTGCTGGTAGTAGACCGAAATTCGGAAGGTTTTACGGCGAATAAACTCAAAAAAATAGGCTGGCATAGCTCCGACACAGGAGAATTGTTTTTTGATAATGTAAAAGTGCCTGTTGAAAATATTGTTGGAGAGGAAGGTAAGGGTTTTTATTACATTATGGACAGCTTTCAACTGGAAAGATTGATTGCAGGAATTGGGGCAGTAGCGGCGGCGGAATATGGGCTAGAGGTAACTTTGCAGTATATCCATGAGCGAGAGGCATTTGGTAGACCTATTGGCAAGTTTCAGGTGATTCGCCATATGTTGGTGGATGTGGCTACGGAAGTTGAGGCAGCTAAACAATTAACTTATTATGCTTGTTGGCTATTTGATAAAAAGCAATTTGCAGTTAAGGAATGTTCTATGGTGAAATTGCTGACTTCGGAAGTGGCTAAAAAGGCGGCGGATGTTTGTTTGCAATGTTTTGGCGGCTATGGCTATATGGAAGAATACCCAATTGCACGTATGTATCGAGATGCGCGTGTTGGTACCATTGTTGGGGGCACCTCACAAATTATGCGTGAAATTATTGCTAAAATGATGATTGACAGTGTGCAGTATAATTCTGCTTATAAAGCACCTAAACAGAAAGCCAGTATTTCGCAAAATAGCAGCGCAACAAATGGTAGAGCAAAAGCATTGACTCCACCTAAAGAGAAAGAGAAAGAGAACACGCCTATAGATGCAGTGGTGGATAAGCCTAAAAAAGAGGAAGCAAAACTAGCTAAAGAGGCACTCACAGAAGAAGCGAGTACTCCTGTGGAGGTATTAGAACCACCAATAGAGGAAAACAAGGCACCAACTACGGCGCGCGAAATTATTTTATCATTAGAAAATCGCTTGAAGCCCAACAAATTAAAACCTGACTATACCACCAATGTGCACTTTGATATTTCGGGCAGTGAAGGTGGGCAGTTTACCGTTCATATTGGGCAAGGTGAGTGCAAAGTCAGCGAAGGGCATACTGGCACTCCCAAATGCATCGTTACAGCAACGGATGAGGTATACACTAATGTAGAACTCGGAAAAGAAAATCCTCAAATGGCGGTGATGATGGGCAGACTACAACTAAGCGACATCGGAGAAATGATGACTTTTAGCAAATTATTTGAAAGATTATTTTAGAGGGAAAAATTAAGTGCCAAAGCTCGTGGATTCGTGATTAGTAGATCAGTGATTCGTTTTTGGACTTTTGATTTC
>JAHDHV010000102.1 GCA_020631155.1 Bacteroidota bacterium
AATCCAAAAATCCAAAAATCCAAAAATCCAAAAATCCAAAAATCCAAAAATCCAATTACTTTTTCTTCTTTTTATACAAATCCTCTTTTTTCACTTTCTCCACTTCCAAACTATCTGTTAACTCCTTGCTAATCAAGCGATAAGGTGCAACAACAACTTCTTCCCCCATTTCTAGTCCGTCCGTAATTTGAATATAACTCTCATCCTGTATGCCAATATTTACCTCTTGACTTTGCACTTTCCCGTCTTTGTACAAAAATACCATTTCAATCAGTTCGTCTTTATTGGCAGGGGTTTGTAGAGAATCAGGGATTTCGCGAGCAGTAACGGCTTGAATGGGAACGGCAATAATATTGTTCACTTTTTGCGTTTGTATTTCTACTGATGCAGACATACCCGGGCGGAAGGGAAAACGGTGGGCTTCTAATAGGTCTTCGTAGGAGAATTTAAGCAAGCGAATGTTGACCGTAAAATTGGTCATCTGATTGCTGTTTAACTGTGCGGCTGCCCCCGAAGCATTATTAGACGAATTGGCGATTTGTGTGACAACCCCCTCAAAAGTGCGATCAATATAGGCATCAATTTCTATAGTAGCGGTATCACCTAAGGAAACGCGAAGAATGTCATTTTCGCTCACATCTACCTGCACCTCCATTTCGCTAAAATCGGCAATGCGAATCATATCTGTGCCAGCATATTGAGAAGTACCTACAACACGCTCTCCTTCCTCAACGCTCAAGCTAGAAACGATACCCGATATGGGGGCATACAAATTCGTTTTTTTCAAATTGTCTTTTGCTTCACTAAGCCCAGCCTTCGCACTTTCCACATTGTATTTTGAGCCTTTGGCAGCTTGTCTACTTGCTTCTACATCCGCCTCTAATCCCAAAATTTCTGCTTCTAATGCTTGAATTTCTGCTTCTATACTTTCCCGATCCGCAGCCGTACTAATTTGATTGACTGCCATACTTTTGGTGTCGGTTTGTAAATTATCGTAGTCATTTTTGGTATTATCCACATCATTCAACGCATTTTCATAAGCTGCTTTGGCACTCTCCAAATCCGCTTTGGTAGATTCATATTCGGTGCGCGCACTTTCTTCGTCCAATTTCGCCAATTGATATTCCGACTGTGAGCTACCTTGGTCCACTTGCGCCGATTTTCGGTCTAACTGCACATTTTCCAGCTCCGCTTGTGCTGAACGCAATTCCGTTTTAGCATTTTCCTCCTCCGCACGTATAGATTCCAACTCGGTTTTGGCATTTTGTTCTTCCGCTTGTGCTGACTGTAAATCTGTTCTAGCACTTTCCTCTTCTGATTTAGAAGATGCTAAATCTGTTTTAACATTTTCTTCATCCGCTTTAGAAGACTCCAAATCTGTTTTGACATTTTCTTCCTCTGTTTTTGCTCTCTCAAGCGCAACTTGTGCATTTTTTTCCTCTGCTTTAGCCGTTTCATAATCGGTTTCAGCGTTTTTATAGTCTGCCTTTACGCTTCGCAAATTGGACTTCGCAGTATTCAAATCCTCTTTCAAAGATGCAAGGTCGGAATCCAAGCTTTTACGCTCACTTTTCCGTTGTTCATAAAGCAATTTCGATTGTTCTAAATCTCGCTCTGCAATGATTTGGTCAACAAACAAAGTTTTATTGCGCTCATGATTTTTTAACGCATCCGCCACTTGCAAATCCAGCGTTTCCATGCGTTCTTTGAGTTGCTCAATGCGCCCCTCTGCCTGTTTGATATTGCCTTCTGCTTGTTCGACTCGGGCTGCTGCTTGTTCAATACGGACTTTCGCTTTTTTACTTTGCAATTTGGATTGTTCGATCTGCACCTTTGCCTGTTGAACTTGTAGGGAACCCTGATTGATTCGCCCTTTTGCTTGTTTGGAACGTAAAGCGGCTTGCTCAATGCGTCCTTTCGCTTGTTTAGAGCGCAAAATAACTTGGTCAATGCGTCCTCGTGCTTGCTTGACTTGTAGGGCTGCTTGATTTGCTCGAATTTGCGTTTGTTTAGTGCGAAGCTTTGCTTGTTCTACACGAACCTCTGCTTGTTTCACCCTATTTCTTGCCAATTCGATGCGTTTGCCAGCCTGCTCATCTCGGAAGCCACTTTGCCCAACTCGGCTTTTTGCCTGCGTAGAACGTAATTTGGCTTGCTCAATTCGCTTTTGGGCTTGTTGTACTCGCAATTCCGCTTGCTCCACCCTAGTTTTAGCTTGTTTGGCAAGTGATTCAGCCTGTTTAATTCGCCTTTTTCCTTGTTGCGCTCGCACTTCTGCCTGCTCACCTTGTAGGGTCGCTTGCGTACTTCGGGCATCGGCTTGTTTACCGCGCGCATCAATTTGTGCTGCCCTTGCTTTGGCTTGTATAATGCGCGCTTTTGCCTGCTCAATACGGGCTAACGCATTGGCTTCGTTGGCTTTAGCAGAATTGACGGATGCTTTCGCTCGTTTGAGATTGGACTGGTAGAAGCGCGGATCAATACGTGCCAATAACTGTCCTGCTTTTACCTTTTGCCCTTCTTCAATGGTGAGTTCTACAACCTCGCCAGACACATCTGGAGTGATGCTGACCTCTATTTCGGGAAATACTTTGCCACTCGCTGCAACAGTTTCTATAATATTCTTTTTGCTAACCTTTTCAGTCGCAATTTTAGGCAACTCTTTTTGACCAACCCAGCCCATTTTTTTAGCTATAGGATAACCAGCCAATAGTAAAGCCGCAATACCACCTATTATCCACCATTTTTTTCTACTTTTTCGCTTTGCCATATATAAGTACTTAGATGTAAGATTTAAGACACAAGACTTGAGATAACTAACTCATTATTAGGGACTTATAATAAGCCGAAATGCTATTTAATTTTATTGAGTTAATTATCAGGTGATTGTTCTGTGTTTTTATTGAAAAAAGGAGCGTACAAAGTTACAATTTTTTTGGCGTTTGGAAGGAAGTGGTATTTCAAGGTTTTTTGGGTAGAGGCATAAAATTTTACGTCTTTACAAGATTTTTAAAAAAATGTTGTGGCAATAGTTACATAAATTTTTTTCCCACTTACCATAACACTACTAAACCGTAATGCATGGTTTTTTTTTAGGATGTGTTATTTTTTTGTTGATTTCTTTGAAAACTTAAAAAAGCTTGACTATATTTGTACTAACCCTAATTATAGAGCCTGCAAAAAATGTATGCTCCATATTTAACATAAATAAATTTTCATCACTTTTTCATAAGCTACTGAACATCAATACTTTTTTATTGATGTAATGGAAAAGTAAGGCCGATTTTCTATCGGCGAAATAAAATTGTAACGCTGATTTGCTATCGGCGAAACTACTCCGATCAGAAATCGGAGTTACGTGCAAAATAAAAAACACTACCCAAAATGTATTTTTCCCTAAAATGTGCAGTATTAGGGAACATTTATTCAGGTAGTGCATTTCAAGAACAATTAAAAATACAAAAAAATGCTTAGAAACAAAGTATTTTCAAGTACTAATTTGGAAAAGAACAATAGTACCTTACCCCCCCCCACTTTACAGAATAAAATATGTGTTTTGGGTAGTTGTTTGTTGTATATATTTGTGGGGGAGTAGTTTGCCTTTGTATGGGCAGGATTGTGATCTTCAAGGTTGGCCACCAAATGATAATTATGATTGCGCCAATGATGCAAATGGCGGTTGTGTTCTTTATGACACCCACCCTATATACAATTGTGCTAAAGCATATACTAATGGAGACTGGAATGGTATTAATGAACATTGTGCTTGTGATGGAAATGGAACTATGTTGCCTGACTTAATTGTTTCTGCGTGGGGAGCGGCTAATAGTTTTGGCCCAAACAATGTTCTTAGATTAAGTCCTGTCTTTGATCAAAATAAGTTCCAATTAAAGGTTACAACATCAATTGCCAACATAGGTTTAGGTCCTTTTGATATAGCTCCTGCAACTTTTGATCCTAATAATCCACCTGCCTCTAATGAAACTATTGAACTTGAACAGTTTATATGGGAAAAAAATAGTAGTTCACAATCAATTGAACGTATTGCTACAAGCGCAGGTTTAATGATTAATCATCCTGAGCATGGTCATCTTCATGTTGAAAATCTATTAGATATGAGGTTGCTTGATCTGAACTACAATCCTATTGGAGAAAGCACTAAAGTTAGCCTATGTTTAGGAAGTGGTAGCGGCAATTGCATTTGTCAAGAACCTTACATGTGTACAGATTTGCACAATGGCGGACAACAAATTTTTGATACTAATTATTGGTCTGACCCAAATAATGTAGCAGCTTTAAATGCTATGGGAGTTTTTAAAAATGCTCCTGAAGATTTTCCAAACTATGGATTAGGTGCAAGTTGGCCGCTCATTTCTACCGAATATCCTTGGTTGTGTGGTGCAACAGAACAAGCTATTCTACCTGGTTTTATGGATGTTTATGATTCTGAAACTAGAGGGAACTATATAAATATACCTTGTGATTTACCTACTGGTGAATACCTTATTTATTTGGAAGTCAACCCTAATGAGACTTTTCAAGAGTCAAATACCGATAATAATATAGCCATTCTCAGGTGGCAATTTACTAATCCTTTTACTGGTGATTCAAATTTTGAGATACAAGAGCAAAACGTTATTGTTACTCCTAATCCAGAGGGGGAATTTAATCACCCAATTTGGACTTTTGATAACAGCGTTGCAGGGACACTTACTGTTCCTAGTGGCATTCATTTAGAATTACATGATATGACTTTGGAGTTTATGACAGAAACTTCTAGAATAGTGGTCGAAAGTGGAGCTACTTTAACTATTTCAGGTTCAACATTAAGAAATGCTAATTGTATTCCTTATTGGCAAGGTATTGAAGTACAAGACGGAGGAACACTAGAGATGGAATCTCATCATGGTAATTTGCCTACAATAGAAAATGCTCAAATTGCTATTGACGCACCTGCAAATTCGGTGACTGCTCAAAACGCTAGATTTCTAAACAATGAAATAGGCATACGTTTTAGAACTTTCACAACTAATAATACAGTTGACATAGAAAGTTGTACATTTGAAGTAGATAGTGCTACTCCCTTTTCCTCTAGTTTATTTATTGAAATCAATGGAACATCTAATGATATAATGGGTGATATTATTACTATTAATAATTGTACCTTTATGAATACCAATACTTCTTCAATAAATGGTAAAACGGGTATCCAAGCTTTTAATTCAACTTTTTTTGTTACGAATAGCAGCTTTACGAACCTGGATATTGCTATTCAAACAGGAACAACAGGAACAACAGGCTCCAGTGCTCCACAAATAGGACGAATAGGGCAAGTCAACAGTGGAAATACTTTTACAGCTTGCAACTATGGCATCAATTCTTTGGGAGATAATGAAATCAATATATATGATAACACCTTTTCCTTTATAGTAACAACAGCCATTCACCTCCTTAATACACCGCTATATGCTATTGAGGAAAATACAGTTAACAACTGTGTAGAAGGAATTATTGTAGAGGGAACAGGTAATGTGAAAAAAACAGGCATCAATCGAAATACCATTAATGGTGCATTTGGAGCTATTACCGCACTAGACAATAATGAAGGACTAAAACTCTACTGCAATGATTTAAGTAGCTCCTATGATGTAACCATTGAACCTACAGTATCTGGTGAAGCTTCTAGCATTAATAGTTCACAAGGTGATCAGACTTCCCCTAATGATGAAACAGCACCAGCCAGCAATAAATTTACTACCTCAAGTGATACTCACTTTTTTATAGATCCTAATGCTGGCGATATCATTTATGTACATCATGATCCGTCTGTGGAAGAACGCTACTTGCCTGATGCTATTAATGATTCAGGTGGTAATCTTGAGCTTATTCAAGCAGAAGATTTATATTGTAATACCGATTGTTTCCCTTCTGATGCTACAGACTTTGATTACGTAGATGGTTGCCCTGGTGTAATAGGCGAATGTGGAGTTTGTAATGGTGGAAGTAGGCTTTATGGGGATTGTGCTTGTGGAGTGAGTCCGCAAGATTGGTGGCCTGATAATGATGGTGATGGCTTAGGTAATCCCAATTACCCCAATCCTTACACTGGTTGTAACCCGCCTAATGGATGGGTAACCAATAATGATGATCCCTATGATAATTGTGCTGGAACTTTTGATGAATGTAACTATTGTAGTACAGGTAGTAATCCGCCAAATTGCCCAGGGTGCACCTATAAAAAAACTTGGTATGTGGATAATGATGGTGATGGTTTAGGAGACCCTGATGTGTCTATCAAAGCTTGTGATAAACCTAATGGTTATGTTAGCAATTCTTGCGATAGTGACGATTCAGCAGGTATATGTGAGACCTACTGTAATGCCAGAAATGCACGTTGGGCAAATAAGTCATATGAATGTCCATTATATGCTGCTCCACAATGTTGGAAATGTAATATAATTGCTGTATTCCCTTATCAAGCTGACTGGAATAATGGACTAGAGTCTGATTTAATCACTTCTATAAACAGTGCACCATTAAGCCCCAAAACTTGGCAAAAATTAATGGATGCTTCTCCCTATCTAGCAGATGAGATATTAATAGCAGCTGTTGAGCAATTAAAAATGCCAGTCGGCAAATTACAGCAATTACTGGTGTTGCATACCCCATTAAGTGAGGAGGTATGGATAACGATCAAAAAACGCTCTCAACCCTTACCACAGGGCATCATTCGAGCTATTGAACAAGCTTCTAAAGGTAAAAATCGATCAGAACGTCAAAAATTAGGCTTAAAAATAGCAGCCTTAGAATATAATGCAGGTTTATGGTTGAATGCTGCCGTAAAACTACATTTATTAGAAGGTAATATAGATACAGCCATCAAATTATTGGCAGAAGATAAAAAACCTTCTAGTCAACGCCGTCAAGTAGAATTATTGCTACAAAAAGGAGATTACAAACAAGCTTCCAGATTGTTAGAACAATTGCCTGATGATGAAGATAATAATTATTATCAACGCTTACAACAAATTAATATTGACTTACAAGCTAATAAAGGCAGTTATGAGTCATTGACCAAATACCAATTGCGAACTTTACGACAAATAGCCCAATCTCATAGCACTAGCTCAGGCTATGCACGCAGTATTTTGCGAATTGCTACAGGAGAACAGTTTCCACTATCTATGCCTAAAAGAAAACGTAGAATCGTTAGAAAAGAGGCTACAACTTTCAATAACCAATTGGTATCTACCTTAACAATTGTTCCAAATCCTGCTCATTCAATGGCAACTATTTCTTGGAATAATACAATGGCTGTAATGCCTCAACAACTTGCCTTATATGATTTAATGGGGCGATTAATTCAAAAACACCAGATAAATGCTAAACAATATAGTTTATCTATTGATTTAGATAAACTATCTAATGGTGTATATATTGTTGCTTTACAAACTGATGAACAAACCATAGAACAACGTAAATTAGTGCTTATTAAATAAGTCTAATAAATAAAGTAACATACAGAACATAGTTATTGACCTCAGTATTATCTCAAATCTGTATAGTACTGAGGCTTTTTTTAAAACAATCAATTAGCTTAATCATGAAATATGTAAGTACATTAATTATTTTTACTTTATTTATTCAAAAAGGTATCATTGCACAAGATACCTATGACTTTATATTAAATAATAACAGTAGACATAGCAGTATAAATCTAAACCTTATTCCACTAAAAGATAAAAGCTATATAATTGGAAAAACTTACTTAAGTACAGTTACATTTAGAAATGGATTAGATATTATAAAATTGGACTCTTTAGATAATGTTATTTATACCCAAAACTATGAGCTAGACTTAGGTACTGTAATAATGGATCGCCTAGGTACTTTAGTTCCAACAAAAGATGGAGGTTGTGCTTTGGGGGCTCCTTGCTTTAAAGGAAATTATAATTTTGATATTCAAATTATTAAATTCGATAGTTTAGGCAATTACCAATGGGCTTATGATTACGGAACATCTGATAGAGAATCAACAAATACCATTTGCCACACTCTTGATAATGGTTATATTATAAGTGGCTTAACCATGTCTCAAAATAATGGCGATGCCTACTTTATTAAAGTAGATAGTGTAGGTATACTTGAGTGGACACAATACTATGGAGAAGAAGGCTACTTTGATCGTTCTCTAAGTATTGCTATTGATACCGTCAATGGAGGTGGATATATAGCAGGAGGAAGCACTAAGTTAGCTGGTAATCCGAGCTCTAAAAAAAACGCTTTTATGCTTAAGCTAGATGAACAAGGTAATATTTTATGGGACAAATACTATGAAAACGACTATATAGATAATTGTGACTTGAATGTTCAAGCCTACCCTACAGGTGGCTATATTATTTGGGGATGCGAACTAAAGTTTATGGGTGTTCGAAAATTTCTGCGTTATTATCTAGCCCGTTTAGATAGTGCCACAAACACCCTTTGGGAAACAGAACTACAAACAGATTATACTCATGATACCTTTGAATTTGTGAGCAATGTTCGTATTTTAAAAGATGGTAGTATGATAGCAGTTGGTTATAAACAAGCTTTTGAAGGAGATTATGCTTGGATAGCCAAATACAATAGTGAAGGAGAGACGCTTTGGGAGCGCATCTATGATCATAATGAAATTTTGTATAGTTATGTGACCTATTGGCCAAGTGAAAACACGCCAAACGATACGCTTTATCATCAATGTCACTCCAAAAGAGAACATTTTTACGATATTGCTGAAACCCTAGATGGTGGCTTAATTGTTTCGGGTAGTGTAGAAATTCCTGACAGTACAGGTAAAGAAAGACCTTGTACGGGTTTTCCTGTTAAAGAAGTCTGGATATTAAAACTAGATTCTATGGGCTGCCTAACCCCAAATTGCGGAGCGCAAGTTTTTGTAGGTACAGAAGAAGAAGCTACCAAACCGTCTTTGCCTACCCCTCAACTCCATATTTACCCCAATCCCACCAAACATCAAAGCACCTTATCCCTATCCGCATTACCGCCCAGCATTTCCCAAGCCGAATTGCGTGTCTACCATATTTCAGGGCAGTTAGTCCATCAACAAAACATCGCCAACCCCAGCAGTTTCCAAAACTTAGCCATTCACACAAGCAATTGGCAATCAGGGATTTATTTATGTAGTATAGTCGCAAATGGAAAGGTGATTGCTAGGGAGAAATTGGTGGTTTGGTAGTGGCAAAATCTACCATTTTCAGCTTCAAAAACGAACATTAAGACAACTCCTTAGTCTTTGATTTCTAACAACCAAAAGTCTAAATATCTAAATATCCTACTTACTTTCCAAATCGAGGCACTAACCTAGAGGAAGGGACACTATCATTGTTACTCGCATCAACAGGTTTGGGGGCGGTAAGTGGGAAACGTTGAAATTCCGCTTTGAGCTTGCCATTGGCTCGGAACTGCTTTTCCAATGGACGGCGCGCTTCTAAGTCGGCGATAATTTGTGCATTAGCTTCTGAGGAGGCAAATAAATTATAGTCCTTCCAAAATGCTGGTTGATAGGTGCGGTAACGAGGTTGATAAAAAATGCTGACTTCCTGAATCCGATCATTGGCCATCAACGGTTTAAATCGCTCTGTTTTGACATCATTAATCAATAATTCGGAATTAAAACTTAAGGTATATTTTTTTCCTGCTAAGTGATATTCCACATCATGGCTGGCATTGATGTAGCCCAAGTACATTTTTCCCTTATATTCTTTATAGGTCAATACTGCTTTTGATTCCTGCGGTGCACCGTTGATTTCTCTTCCCTTCAATAAATTAGACGCATTGATCTCTACCCGAACTACGCCAAAATCTGAGGTGCGAACAAAAATGCGCCCTGAATATTCGCCCTTCCGTTTGCTCAAAGTTTTATAACTCAAACAGTAGACCATATGATCATCATAATAACTAATGCTGTCCATTGCCAAGGTTTGCAATTCTAATTTACCACGTTTAGCAAATTTTTTCCAAAAATATTGATTGCGAATCAAATTACTTCTCAATGCGTAGTTAATATCAATATACAATACATAATCCCCTTCATTGCAAATATCACTCACACGCAACTGATTAATTTTAATGGCTTCTTGTGCTTTGCGTTTTTCATATTCATAACCTGCCTCATCATAGATACTCACTGCAGCTTCAGCAAAGGCAACATATTTATCATTTTCCTTAAAATATTCCCGATAAAAACCATCCATCAAACTTGCCCCTGTAATGTAATTTTCAGGAATCTTTTTAATCGCTTTTTCAATGATTTCCTCGGCTGTCCAGTCGTCTGGCCGCACAACAACTGCTTCTAGTACATATTCTTTTGAAGTCAAATAAATATTAAATGCTTGTCTATCTTTAATTTCAGAAACGGCCGTTCCGTAATTTCCATAACCAATACAAGATACAAAAAGAGAATCGTTTAGGTGTTTTTCTGGAAAGTGAAATTCAAATTCGCCATTCTCATTAGAGACTGTACCAATTGCATGGCCTTTAATACCAATATTAGCAAAAGGTACAACTTCTCGACTGCTTTGGTCTATCACTTTACCAGTAATGATAATTTCTTGCGCTTGAACTTGATAGCTGATAGCCAGAACAAGCATTGTCATAAAAATTTTTACTAATTTTCTCATTATTGTTATATTGATTTGGGGATATTTTTTTAATTATTGGTATGTGTTTCATTTTCTTCTGAACATTTTCCTGAGCACATGCATGTGGTTCAGCTTGCTATTTAGCTATTTAGACTTTTGGATTTTTAGCTATTATAAATTAGTAATAATAAATTATTATTTTACTTTTGTGATTGGTGTAAGTTTTTGATGTTTAGTTATTTATAAGTAGTGTGATGACTAAAGCAGCCGTTATACAACTCCCTTAAAAATAGTCAGTATCAATAAAATTGTTCAAAAACGAATCACCAGTCTACTAATCACTTAGAGTTTGGAGCTAAATTGACTTTTCGCCTTTTATTTCATTAATAAAAGCAATAATAATTTCTTTAAATTTTGTAAGTAACTAGACAAAATTAAATGACATTTGAACTTGTCATAAACTGTTAATAATGAATGAACTATCTCAAGTCTTATGTCTCACATCTTATGTCTAAGTACTTATATCCTTGATTAATAGATTAAAAAGTATTGGTTTTAAAATTTATTAAAAAAATAAAAACTTTAAAGCCTTGTAACTTTATAACCTTCCAAACTCCAAACGAATCCACTAACTATTAAAGTAAACACAAACTGTTCAGTTGAAAAGTAAGACATTGGAAACATACCACATTTTTCATTATGATCATATTAAAGATAATCAAACAATAATTACACCAAACTTCATCATTTTTTTAAGCATTATTTCGACGCATTATTCCGCTTTCCCATTGACCACATTTAGACAATTTAGTAAGCATCTTTTTAGTGTGTTGTTTGGTTAAAGTAAATCTATTATGTTGATTATCAATTGAAAAAATATTTTCTTTCTTTTATGGAGTAATAATTAATGACATACGCATGACTAAAAGTTTTATTTAAATAGTAAACCATCCCATCTTTTGAAATTCCTAGAAAGATGACATATCATAGGTATAAGATGCAGAACTTGTGTTGATTTCATCTTTTGGCTTAAAAAATGTATTTTTTGCCCCCAAATTTCGCCTTTTATTGGTGTGTAACTCCATTATGCACCTCAAAAAACGCTACATTTGGTAACAAAAGCCATCATTTTTAGCTTCAAAAACGAAAATCAGCACAAGCTCTCAAAGAAAACAAAATAATCAAGTATTTTTGTTGGCTGCCAATGGAATCTGATTTTATATAGCAATGACATTGTTAGCTATCCGCTATGGCAGTTTTAGTAAGTAACGATTAAAAAATAAGTTGTATAATTTAGAGATAGAGATTTTGTGTCAAGACAAGGAAAAAAACGCAGTCATAGCCATAGCTACGGCGAGTATTTTTGACGAAGTATTGGCACAAAAGATCATCACCTAAATGTTCAGGTTATTATTTATTCGTTACTAATAGTTAAATATACCTAATTATTCTTACGCAAAAAAAAACATAAAAGTTATGATCATTAAAAACTTATTGACTTGTTTAGCACTTTGTTTGTGTTTTTCGTTGACCGCTATGGCACAACCGCCACAAGGGCCGCCCTCCGCAGGTGGCGCAGCAGACGCTCAGGTAGAAAGCATTAACAGGCTGAACAACAAAGTAAATGAACGATTAGCCAAAGGAGAGTTGTATAATCACCGCATTAACTTGAACAGTTCACAGGGCGTTTGGCCTGGATTAAGTAGTTATACCGAAACAGTAAATTATTATTTCACCATTGACGGACCGAAAGTATCGCTTAAAAAAGTGATTGTTTTGTCTAAAATTGCTGATAGACAGTCGTATACAGATTTTCTTTTTGATGCAAAAGGCAATGTGTCCTACTGTTTATACAATCACGATGTAACCAAACCGCAAATACCAAAGGAAAGCTACCATTTCTTACAGCGCAAAATGATTAGCGCGACCAGAAATGACGAAACGCGTGGAGCAAGTGAATTTGTTACCGAAGATGTAGAATCAGGTGCCGCCGTACTAGAACAAGCAGACGCTTATAAAAAAGTGTTTATGTCTTTAGTAGGTATACAGTTGAGAAAAGAATAATATACCTTTTAAATTGATTGTATAACTGAGTTTATTTAAACAAAAATCGCTTTTGCTAATTCATCTTACGAATAGCAAAAGCGATTTTTTTTGTTTGGGGATTTGATGAGTAATTCTTGAAAAAATCTCCCCCCTTCTTCTTTTTTTAAATATGTTGAGAAAAAAAGGGGCTTATGATATAGCTCTCATCTAATAAGGCTCCTTAATCAATTTTCTATCCTCTAAATATTTTTTGAGTACAGCATTAGCAAGAGTTTCATTTAGCCATTTCTGTTTTTTAATGACTTTTTCACTTGTATAAATGCTATCCCGATAGACATTTAATTGTAGTTTGTTCTTTTGAAATAAATAGAGTTTAGGATTAGTAACATAATCAAAAAATATTTCGGGGTAAGCGTCTGACTTAACAGGTACGGGAGCTATGTTACAAGTTATCTTAGTTGTATACAATGTATCATTGTCTAATATTGCCCTTAATATACAAGCTCCATAACAAATTTGCTCAAATTATAAACTTTACCCCAATTAGGCAAATGTAAACTATATAAGCTATCAATACCTTCTTTTTTGAGATACCATTCCTGTCTTTCCCAGTCAACAAAGTCAAGATACTGTTCTTGTATTTTTATGGAGAATGAAACAGGTTCAATACAATCAAAAATCAAATTTAGCTTACTACTCTCCTTTTCAATGCAGGAAAAAAAAGCAAGCAGCAAAAACACAAAAAAACAATTAGATTTATTTCTAAATTTATTCATTTTGGGCTAAACAAAAATTCAATTCGTAATTCGTAATTTCTAATTCGTAATTGAATCGCCCACCTCAATCCCCATTTGTTGCATCAATTTGGTTGCGTTCAAACTTTGACAGGCTCCCTGTTTGATTTTATAGTCAAACACCATATTATCGCCTTCGATGGCTACCTCGAAGCACCAATTTTCGATGGCATCTGGAAATTGAGCGGCCATTTCACAGAGGGCTAGGTCATGCGTTGTGATGAGACCAACGCCATTGTGTCGTAGCAACTGCTTGATAAGCGCAACCGACCCTTGATGTCGGTCTTGTGAATTGGTGCCTTTTAAAATTTCATCCAATAAGAAAAATACAGGAATTTCGCCTGCTTCTACGACTTCAATAACGCGCTTCAAGCCTTTTAATTCTGCATAAAAAGAGGATTCATTTTCTTGTAAGGAATCTTTATTTCGCATACTTGTGTAAATCGTTACTACAGAGGTAGAAAACTCATGCGCGCAAACAGCCGAACCAGCCAATGCTAAGACAATGTTAACACCAATAGTTCGGGCAAAGGTGCTTTTTCCTGCCATATTAGAACCTGTAATCAATATTACTTTTTTGCTTTTTTTAATATGTAAGTTATTGGAAACACGATGTTTGGGGTTGAGTAAGAGATGCCCCGTTTGTTTAGCATTTAAGGAGAAATATTGGTCATTGATGGTTGGCAATATCCAATCGCGATTATTTTCATTCAAGGTTCCTAAGCTGTTTAAAGCTTCCACTTCTTCTAGTACTGACAACCAATCTTTAAGCTTGACTTGGCTATTTTTTTTCCAAAATTCTAATTTTAAACAAAAAATTAATTCCCAAAGAAAAAGCGTATTTAAAATCAGATAAGCTGCCAAATTACTGCGTACATTTAGGTTGGCCCCCAATGAACTCAATTGTTGAATGGCAGTAGCAGCAGTTTGTTCTCCCTGTGTTAAGCGAGCCTGCAATTGTTGGATTCTAGGGGATTTAAACGGTTCATTTTCAATGTGTTGTATTAAGTCATGATAGATTTGTAAAAGGGGGGCCTTTCTTGCTACTTCGTTGACTATATGGGTTGTTTCTCTATGCGTAAATTTTATAAAAATAGAATTCAATAACCACAAAGAGAAAGGCACCAAAACAGATAACCAGCCTATATAAACCGCAATTATGGCAAGCCCCATTAAGGCAGGCAATAGGTAAGTCAATATTTTAATAAAGCGGCTATTGATAAGTGTAAATGGAGCATCAACCCACTGTAATAGTGCTTCAACATCTTTTTTATTTTCCTTAATATCCATGCCTTTGGCTTGAAAATCGTGTCGCCAAGTGATGTGGTTTTTGAGTTCTGTAACTGCTGCTTGCCGTTCTAAAATTTCTGCTTTTGGGGCAGGTGCCTTTAACCAATCAGCTAATTTTTTAGCACCACCTAAGGTTATTGTTCTATTTAAATATTGAAAAACAGAACGTTCCCCAAAAATATCGAGATTGCTAGTATAAGGGTGTTCGTAATCTACAAACTCCTGACCATTAGCAAAGTCTGAAAAAATATGCTCTGCTACTAATTTAAATTCTCGCTCATTGATGAGAGCTAAATTACGAAAGTAGTCGCGTTGTTTTTCAATTCGCTGATGCCATTTTGCCAAAATAATAAACACAACTATTAGAGGAAGCATGAACCACCAAACCCAGGACGGCATAGCACTGCTTACCAACCAAATCACTAAAAGGGCTGCTCCTAAAAAGTAGCCTAAACGCACATAGCTAATGAGGTTGTACCGTTGATGTAACTCTGCCGCGTGTTCTGCGAAAAATTCCTGTCGTTCTTTATATTGTTGCGCTATCACTTATGTTGTTTAAGAGTAATTTACTTTTAATAAAATTGTATTATTTTATGCTATTTTATCTCTTCGCATGAGCGTTTAAGATGCCTTTATAACAAAATATTTTTGTAGT
>JAHDHV010000103.1 GCA_020631155.1 Bacteroidota bacterium
TTTGTGCAAAACCATTATTGTATAGCAACACTAAGGCTACTACTACAAAAGTATTGATTAATTTAGATTTCATGATTTTAATATGAGTTAATTTTAAATAAAAATCAGATTAAGGTTGAACAACTCTTATTTCTTTTATAAAAATAAACATTAATCTACAATTTACAAAAAATAAATTACTAATAAGTGTTTTATTTTTTTCATTGATTATAGGTTGAGTGTATTGTAGCTAAAGTTATTTTTTTTTCAAAATGTTGTTCTAGTAGCTTATCTAGTGTAAAAATTATAGGTTCTAACAGCTCATGCACATTTAGGAGCTTTGATGATCAATGTATAAAAAGGATTAAAAGTAATTTTAAGAACATGAACAAGTTGACCAGTAGCTTAGTTCTTAAGCCTTTATCATTTGTTAAGGTGGGTGTAATGTTATGTTTGAGGTATTTCTATTTCTTAAAAAATAATTTGTTAAATGAATGTAATAAAATAGGTATATAGGGGGAGATGATACTATTATTATTCAAACCATTTAATACTAATAATAACTTGCTTATAGCAAATATAACAGAGTTTTAAAAATTATCAAATTTCTACACAATAAACTTTATCTATAAGCAATAAATATTGTAAAATAAGGAGTTAAGGGTATATTTTCCACAAAAAAGGAAATCATATTGTTTATTTATTAAAGGCAAACTAACAGTGATTTATTGTTTGATAAATGACATAAATAGGTAAAAAAAATAGGCGAGTAACTTTTTATAAAAATTACTCGCCTAATACACTTTTTTTTAGACTAAAAAAAGCTTTAATTCATTATCGTTTTCAAAACTATCTACCTACACGCAAACCATCTTGGTATTTTACAACAAATGCCTCATTGAAACCTCTGTTTTTGATTTGACGAAGTGCATCTTCGGCAGATTGTTTGCTGGTAAATGGCCCTAACACTACTCTATCACCCATTCCCGATGATTCGGTATTAACATAGCCTAAATCATTTAATGAGCTAAATTGACTCATATCAGCACCATTGAAGGAGCCTAATTGGATTTTGTATTCTGTACCAAAACCACCTCCATCACTACTGCTACTTGATGAATGACCACCACCTGGTTGTATACAACATTCGCTGCTGCCTCCACCTGATGATGAACTGCTGCTAGAAGAACTAGAGCTAGAATTGTAGCTGCCTCCATCATAAAATGTTGGTGAATTATCTCCACTTGAAGAAGAAGAACCAGATGAATAGCTGCTACCTCCACCAGAAGAATAATCATCGCTAGAGTAATCGCTGCTGCTACCTGATGAGTAATCGCTGCTGCTACCTGATGAGTAGTCACTGCTACTGCCTGACGAGTAATCGCTACTGCTGCCTGATGAGTAGTCGCTGCTGCTGCTACTGCCTCCACTGCTATAAGAGCTGTGGTTCATATCGCTATTGTAGGTGCCGCTACCTGCTGACGAACCTGATGAATAACTACTACCACTACCACTGTTGTAAGAGGAACCGCCATTACTGTAAGAAGAACTACCACTGCTGTAACTGCTGCCGCCGCTTGGTGCAGTAAATGTGCCTTCACTAATGCCATAACCTCCGCTACTATGTGACGAACCGCCACTGCTATAGGAAGAACTACTTCCACCTCCTGAATGTGTACCAGAACTAACTCCGTAAGATGGCTGTGAGCCGCCTCCTGTACTTGCAGAGTAGTAGGTGTTGCCACCGCTGCCTCCGTAAATTGGAATACCTTGTCCAGGACCACTTGTACCATAGTAATAGTTACGTCCTCGTTTTTGTGCTCCAATACCGAAGTAACGTGGTAAACTTTGTACAGCATTCGCTTGATAACCGACAACCGTAAATTCTGTTCTACGATTCTCTTGGTGTTTTTCTTCTGAGCATTTTACTCCATCTGCACATTCATTAAATAAGCGTGTTTCGCCATATCCTTTAGCTTGTAAACGGTCTCTGTTGATACCTCTACTCACTAAGTATTGAACGGCTGCATCGGCTCTGCGCTGTGATAAGGCTTGGTTGTATTCGTGTGTACCGCGTGAATCGGTATGAGAACCTAACTCGACAATAATACCCGGATTCTCATACATCAATCGCATTACTTTGTCTAACTCTGGCTTCGCATCTTCACGAATGAAGTGTTCATCAAAATCATAGTAAATATGGTTCAAAATCATCCATTCAGGCAAGTTTTGAGTTGGTCTACCATTATCCACAATGGTTTGTCCAATCGTAATTTTGCTGATGCCAATGTCTAAGCCAAGATTTCTTTGTAATGGCGAAGTACAATCAATACCTCTGGTAGAAACACTTTTCGTTTCGGTGAAATACTGTTGCTTAGTTGCATGAAGCACATAGTCCGTTTCAGGAGCTAATTCAAAGCTATACATACCATCTGCACCTGTTACAAAAGTTCTTTCCTCGTTGGTTGCCAAAATCGTTAATTTAACCACTGCACCCGAAACAGGTTTGTTGGTTCCTTTTTCGTAAATCAAACCGCGAACCTCACAAATATCTGGATAGCTAGGTTGAGCAGGTGGCACATAAGTTGGCTGTTCAACAATTGCTGGTGGTGGCGGCGGCGGTGGTGGTGGCGGAGGAGGAGGTACAACCCCTACACAATTACAGTTACCGTCTTCAATATCGTTTAATGTTTCTGGATTGCCGTCATCGCAAGGTGTATTTTTCAAAGCACAAGGCGGTGGTGGTGGAATAACCCCTTTACAATTACAGAAACCATCTTCAACATCGTTTTTCGTTAGTGGATCACCATCGTCACAAGGCGTATTTTGTAATGGACATGGTGGTGGTGGCGGTGGTGGTGGCGGTGGTGGCGGTGGTGGTGGCTCTGGTGTATTCACCCCTGCACAATTACAGTTACCATCTTCCACATCATTTACTGTAAGCGGATCGCCATCATCACAACGCGTATAAATCGGCGGACATGGTGGCTCTGGTGGCACAACCCCCGCACAATTACAATCGCCATCTTCTACATCATTTACCGTAACAGGATCCCCATCATCACAAGGCGTATTTTGTGTTGGACATGGTGGCGGAGGAGGAATAACCCCTGCACAATTACATTCACCATCTTCCACATCATTTACTGTAGCCTCGTCACCATCATCACAAGGTGTACCTTTTAAAGCACATTCTGGCTCTACTGGCGCGCCCGGTTCCTCCTCTGATGGATCAACAAGCGGCAGTGTATCTACAGGTTCTTCTTCGCGAGGTGGGCAAATTGGAATCTTGATGTCGAGCGTACCCGGTGCATCTACATACATTTCTTGTGAACCTTGTTCGTAACCCAATTTACTGGCTTCAACTACATACTCTTTGCCTTGTGAAATTGGGAAGTTAAACGTACCATTGGCAATGGTTTTTTTCTTCTGCATCACCTGTCCATTCTCAATCAGTTTAACCAATGCATCAGGAATCGGTTCGTCTGTTTCACAATCTACAACTACCCCTGTCATAATGTTGGATAATTTTGTGAAACAGTAAATATCGTCATCTCCTTGACCGCCTGGGCGATTAGAAGAGAAATAACCGTTTTCGTTGGTGCCGTCAATAATGAAAGCGAAATCATCGGCATTGGTATTGATGGGGTAGCGCAAGTTTTCGGGTGCGCTCCAAGTACCATCATCTAGTAATTTAGAAGAAAAAACATCTAAACCACCTAAGCCGGGTAGTGCGTCAGAACTAAAGTAAAGTGTTCCGTCTTCGCTCATAAAAGGAAACATTTCGCGTCCTTCTGTATTGATTTCAGGTCCTAAGTTTTCAGGTGCGCCCCAATCTTCCCCACTTTTATAGCTCACATAAATATCTGTTTCGCCATAGCCACCGGGCATATCTGACACAAAGTACAGTGCCTGACCGTCAGCAGAAAGGGTAGGATGCCCTACTGAATAATCATCACTGTTAAAAGGAAGCGGAGTGACTTCATCCCATTTTTCGCCATCCGCGGAGGTTGCTTTGTAGAGTTTTAATTTAATGGTTGGAACAATTTCCCCCTCATCGCAAGCCATTTGACCTTTGTAAAAGTTGTTACGAGTAAAGTACATGGTGCTGTTGTCTTTTGTAAAACCAACAGTTCCTTCGTGCATCCATGTATTTACTTTGCCTTTAAACTCTTGTGGTGCGCTTAGTTGACAAGGGTTATCACCACTAGCTTCGGCATAAAATAGGTCTAAAAAAGGAGCTTCAGTCCAGTTGTAGGATTTGTCTTTTACCTTTGCATTTTTTTCAGAGGCATAAACAATCCCATCTTTGAAAAAAGCTGGTCCAAAATCAGCGTAGCTTGAATTAATTGTATTAGCAATGGAAACTTGGTAGATCCCTGGGTCTGTAAGAAAATAATTAGCTTGCTCACATGCTTCTACCTGACGGAGCCCTCTGGTATCAGCAGGAACGAGTTGAGCATACTCCATAAACATTTGCTTGGCTTCTTCAAATTTGCCGTTGGCTTTGAGAGCCATTCCGTAGTGGTATTTGTGAATAGGTTCACTTTCAGCTAAGTCAACGACTTGCTCATACCAGTATTCTGCCTCAATAGGCATATTCATGAGGCGATACGATTCGGCTAATTTGATTTTCGCTTCTGAGTTTTCAGAATCTTTAGCTAATATTTTTTTATATTCTTCAGCCGCTTCTGGGAAGGAAAATTTGTCAAATAGCTTGTTCGCCTTTTTCAACTTCCCATCCTGCGCTTCGGCTGTTATGCTCCAAAGACAGCCTAGCAGGAGGAGAAATAGAGTGGAAAATTTTATCACTTTCATCGAAAAGGGGTTTTGTGATTATTGAAAAATTATTCTGTTTTCATTGCTTGCCTAGTGGTTGCAAAAACAATACCAAAATGATTATTATACCTAACAAAAGTAATGCTTTGTATTAACACCTCAAAGTAAAACATTTATGTATTTCACCTAATTATCATAAGCTTGACTAAGGCATTTTATTGACAATAACATGACAATTATAAAAAGGTGAATATGGAAAACTTATTGTGCAGAAATACTTACATATTGTCATTTTGGGCTAAGTCTACCCCTAATCTTTGTTAATTATTTTTAAAGAAAAATCGTACAATTGGTTTCAAAATAAGGGTACTATTTGTTACAAATAGCAATATAAAGACAAGACCAAACTGCAAAATACCTGCTTGATGATAGGTCACCAAAGAACTAGAAATGAGAAAATGAAGGCTTAACAAAAGACAAAAAAGCAGGCTAATGGGCAAGAAAATGTGTATTGTTTGGAAGGGAAAAAACAAGGCTGTATGTCGGAAAAAAAGCAATGCAAACGTGCTGATTCTGGTAATAAATGAAGCTAATACTGCTCCCCATAAACTATACTTTGGAATCAATATAAAGTTCAATATCAATATTGAAGAAAGAGAGAAGATTGTATATTTAAAAACAGTTCGTGCATTTTTTTCATAAAGAAACTTCAAAAAAATCAAAAAACTAAGTCCCGAAAAAAAGTATCCTATAGCGTAGATAAATACATAAGGGCGAATGGCTAAATACTCCTGTTTGCCAACCACCCAATCAATATAACAAACAACTCCAACGATGCCTGAAACAGCTAAAACAACCAAAGATACATAAAAGCGATAAAGGAGTTGAATTTGCGTTTTTTGCTGTTCTAGTGGCAACTCATAGGCTTCATACAAAAAAGGAACAATGGCAGAACGCACCGCAAAACAAGCCATATCAATCGCCCCTGTCAATACATTCAGGAGGCTGTAAATGCCCACCATTGCCAAATCCAATAGACGTTCTATCACCAAACGGTCGCCGAAGGAGTAAAACCATTGACAAAGGGAATCGGGCAGGTGAAATTTTAAAAATTGGAACGGTTTTCTAAAATAAGACCAATCCAGTCGCCAAGTCAAATACTGCCGATTGTGCGCCAGTACGACCACTGCCCCAACGCTTGTTCCCATAGCTTTGCCCAACAAAGCCCCTGAAATCCCCCATTTAAAAATCGCTACCAATACCAATTGCAAACCTACCCCTACCAGCAAAGTCAACAAAGTTAATAAGGTATACCACAGTAAGTTTTTTTGGTTGCGGAGAAAAATAATAAAAGGAGCCAGTAAATTCATGCTGATACCGCCCAATGCTGCCAATAAACCATAGGGATAAAACAGTATTTGCTTGTCTTTAAACAACAAAGCAAACAAGGAGTCTCCGACTAATAACAGTATTAACATAAACAGTGTAATTGCCCATAGGGTAAACGACATTATTTGCCCCATGAACTGTTTTAAACGCTCCTCATTGTGATGGTAATCATAATAAAAAGTAAAAAAAGTTCCTGAAATTCCCAGCGCACTGATTAAGGAAATGAGGGTATTGATGTTGGTCATCAAAGAAAAAATACCATATTCGGATTGTGTAAAATAATAGGTGTAAAAAGGCTGTAATACGACAAGGGAGATAAAGGGTTGTAAAAAAATAAGAAAGCTATAAACTATGGTGGAAGACAGAAGTTTGGATTGCATAAAAATAGTTTACGTCATGGAATGTACAGTAAAGTGGTATGTTTCAAATAGCGTGTTTTTCAACAAACAGTTTGTACTACTTTAATGGTTCGTGGATTCGTGATTCGTGATTCGTTTTCAAATAATTTTACTAATGACTGTTTTCTTTTTAGGCGATTTCTGTAACAGTCTGACCGCATGTATATGCTCACATTAGCCGTTATAGCTATTATAGACAATTAACAATCAAAGTTTTATAGCTACAAGAAAATTCAAAAATTGAATTCCAATTTCTAAACTATAATCGCTAATTTCTAAAAGCTAAATAGCCAAAAGTCTAAATAGCTAAAAGGCAATCTTATAATCAAAGGGCAACCTGAGCCACATGTATGTGATCAGGGGTTAGGAAAATAATGAAACATACCAGTAAAGTTAGTAATTTTGAGGAGAAAAAAATATTACACAACTAATCCATCAATTTTGAATTTCAAATTACTTTACATTATTACTTCTATTGAATATGGTGGTGCCGAACTACAAACCATTGCTCAGGTTAATTATTTACACCAACAGGGATATACTACCCACCTACTTGTATTACACAAGATCAAAGCTAAAGCTCTACGCAAAGAATTGGAATTGCCACAGTCAAAAATCATAGAATTAAACTTTCCACACACTTATGTTTCTACTTTTGCAGTTCTAAAAAGCACCCGATTAATTTATCCTATTTTAAACATCATTCAGCAGGAACAAATTAGCCATGTAGTTGCTCATTTGCCCTTTAGCCATTTTATAATGCGTATGGTATATCTTGCCCAAAGACTAACATTTAGACCTCATTTCGCGCTATTTCCCTATCATCACTCTATGCAATACCAAGCCAACCCACTAAACACGCTCGGTAAACGCTTATTTAATGGCTTAAATGCTACTTTGGCTCGTTTCACAGATACCAAAAATATTTGTGTATCAGATGCGGTAAAGGAAAACTTACAAGCACATACTTTTGTACACAACCCTCAAATAATTTTTAATAGCATACCTTATCAACAAATAGATAATCAACTTGCTCAACAATATTTAGCGGAACATAAGCTCCCTTTTAATGCATTTACTTTGTTATTTCCGGGGCGATTGCATCCAAGCAAAGGACATCTTTTTTTTATAAACGCCTTCGGCAAAATGGTACAAAAAATGAATTGGAAGGTAGGAGAAATTCAAGTCATTATAGCAGGTGGCGGAACTATTGAACAAGACCTAAAAAATGCCATCACTGAAGCCAAACTTCAGGATTTTTTCCACATCACAGGCTTCATCCCTAACCCATTATTGTTGTCTTTTTACAAAATAGCTAAACTAACAATTGTTCCGTCTATCAATGAAGGTTTTGGCATCGTTGCGATTGAAGCATTAATGCAAGGCTGTCCTGTTTTGTGTTCTGATGCTGGGGGCTTAAAGGAGGTCATTCAGGATGGTAAAAATGGATGGCAATTTCCCAAATTAGACGAACAAGCATTAATAGAAAAAATGGAGTTTATTTACCAAAATCGTCACCATGAACTCTTGCCATCGTCTACATTAATAGCTAATTATCAAAAGCGTTTTACACTAAATACACAGATACAAAAACTCCTACAAGTTCTGCTTGACTAGCAAAAAGTTAGGTAAAAATGTTGACTTTTTTGGTAGAAAAGTCAGAGAATTGTAATTTTGCACTCAAATGGCAGCAAACAAAGAACACATATTATTTATTTCTTATGATGGTTTAACAGACCCCCTAGGGCAGTCACAGGTAATTCCTTACTTGGCGGGCATGTCCTCTTTTGGGTATCAAATTACGGTATTAAGTTGCGAAAAAAAGGAGCGATTTAAAGAGCATAAAGATGAAATTCGCGAAATCCTCAAGCAATTTAATATTGCCTGGCATCCTGCGCCTTTTACTCAAAGCCCCCCTATCCTCTCCAAATTATGGGACTTGCGCCAACTCAAAAAAACAGCAGCAGGCTTGCACCGCGCCCAAAAATTTTCTATGACACACTGCCGAAGCTATGTGCCTGCTTTTGTTGGGGCTTACCTAAAACGTAAATTTGGCGTAAAAATGCTGTTTGACATGCGTGGTTTTTGGGTAGATGAACGTGTAGATGGTAATATTTGGGATTTGGAAAAGCCATTGTTTAAATTAGCCTATCAATATTATAAATGGAAAGAAAAATCGTTGATTCGATACAGTGATGGCATTGTGAGCCTTACAGAAACAGGCAAAGAAGAATTAGAAACTTGGGAGAGCTATCAGGACTATCCCTCACCGATAAAAGTCATCCCATGTAGTGCTAATTTTGCTCATTTTAATGTGCCTACTACTCGACAGAAAAACGCTGCCCGAAAAGAGATTGATTTAAAAGAAAGTGATTTGGTAATCAGCTATTTGGGTTCAGTTGGCACTTGGTATTTATTGCCTGAAATGCTGGACTTTTTTCGACTTTTTAAATTGCGTTACCCTAATGCGAAATTTTTATTTATCACGCCCGAAAGAAAAGAGCACATTTACCAAAAACTTCATAACTATGGACTAAAGCAAGAGGATGTACGTATAGTATTTGCCAAACGTTCAGATGTGCCTTTCTATTTATCAGCTACAGATATTAACCTGTTTTTTATCAAAGTTTGTTACTCCAAAAAAGCAAGTTCGCCCGTAAAATTGGGTGAGGTATTAGCTATGGGGCTTCCCGTCATTACCAACAAAGGCGTTGGGGATGTAGACCGCATTTTAGAGCTAACCAATGGTGGTGTCAGCATCAGTGAATTTACAGAAGATGAATACCTGCGAATCATCAATACCGAAATTGAGGAACTGCTCCAAAAACCACCTTTCCTAATGCGACAGCGCGCTCAGGATTACTACGATCTTGAAAAAGCCATTGCCCAATATCAAGCACTTTATACAACTATTTTGCAGGCTGAACCGAAGAAAAAACGGCAAAAGAAGGTTGAAACATAAGATTGAAATTATCTATATATAAGCACTTATCTTTCAATCAATTACTTATCTTTCATTCTTCTTTTTACTATTTTATAGCCTTCATTTTCCCATCTTTACAATGATTTTTTGGGAAACTGCTCCTCTAAATTTCACCTTTTTTAAAATACACTCCTCTGTATAAATAGTACAGTTTTCATAAAAAAGCTAATTTTATTTTAATAAGTTTTTAAAAAAAAAAAAATTCACATATTTATGAACACCCTCACAAGTTTTAGTTCATAACTCATTCATTATCAATACAAAAAAAAAATGTCTATCTCCCTAATCCATTTATAACAAGGAAAAAATGTACTTGCCTTATCTTTTACTATAGTTTATTTTTGTAGTAAGCAAGCAATAAATACCATAATTACTGCTATATAAGTGCCAAGTATTTTGTAATTGTATACATTTTTGAACTAAAGTATTAAAAGTAAGTAGTTTAATCTTTTACTGATGTATCATTAATTTTGTCTAAGTACTTATTTTTAGATATTTCAAATGAGAAAAATCATAAAAATATAAAACCAAATATCATTCACTTTATTAATTATGAAAATAAAATTATGCTTAAAATTAACTCATTCCTATCAAATTGCTTTTTAATACTACTACTGTTGTTGTGTATACAAGGCGGTTAAATACCCCTTCTATGTATATCTAAGTTACACTTCTGCAACTACTGGAGGCACTCCCAAACACAAAGCAACATTAAAAATATGAGCTATCATTAGACTTGTTCCTTGGCAAGTTATCGCAAAAACTATGTTCATGCAAACACATTTAAAAATAACAAATTCTTAACAAATCTAATTAATTATGCACTATACAAATCATTTTCCCCTGTAATGGGAAAATGTTATTTTTTAACAAAAAAATTTCATTTTCATGCTCCAACAACTAAAAACCAAACGACTGTGCTGTATTTTATTTACAGTACTAACAATGTTACTATGCTCTAACCTTATTTTTGCCCAATGTAATACAGGCAATGCTGTTCCTCAGTTTAATGTTGACTTATCTGCTGCTTCAGATGCTTCCGCACAAGTAATGGTATCTGGCAATCAAGGCGTTTGTTGTACAGGACAACCTAACAACAACAATTGTGCTATTGTCAACCTCACCCTTAACCCTGACTCAGAGGGCTTTGGCATTTCCTTCTGTGGTGGGCCTAATCAATGTTCCATACAGTTGTACCCATCTGTAACTTGCCCTGTTAGCGGCGGTCAAGGCATTTGCGAAACAGTCTGTACTACAGGAACGGATGTATCTATCTTGCTTTGCAAGCCCGGCAATTTTAATGACATCTCTCTATGTTTTGATGCTGTACCTACTCCCGGTATTCCTGATTCACCAGCTACCTCCGCAGATTGTGGAGCTTCCCTAACTGCTGTTAATATCCTTAACCCTGTTTGGTCAAGTACAGATGACCCTAATCTAAGCTATTTAAGTAATTGTGTACTGCCTGGTACTAACTGTGGGAATACGGTGAATTTTACGTATACAGGCCCTCCAATTACTGATTGTAATGGTGTTGTTTTTGAATATCAAGTGGATGGCACCGCCGATAGTGAATGTATTAATGGTCCTGTTTCTGCTTCTGGCACGATTACAGTCTATCCTGAATTTACGATTGAATCTATTGATGTTGTTTGTACTGCTGATAATGCGGTTAACTTAGTGCCCGTCTTAGGAGGAACTGGTGCTACTTGTTCCTTTACTTATGAATGGACAGATGCCGCAGGGAATACCGTTGGTACAGGCTCTACTTTACTGGTTGATCCACAGGACGGTCAAGAATACTGTTTAACCATTGTCAGATCAGATAATACAGATGCTTGCGCTATCAAAACCTTATGTGTAGCTGCCGAGGCTGATTGTTGTGAATTTTCGGCAACTTGTAATCTCTCTCCTACTCCCCAAATTGTTGAAGGCTGTTCCCCTATTGATGCACCTACTCCTGAAACTGACTATAACAATATATTCACCAATATTGGTGCAAGCCCCTGTGGTACATTGACTCTAATTTCTGATGATGTCGTTTCAGGTACGCTTTGCCCAAGTGGCATAACAATTACCAGAACCTACACTTTATTTGACGATTTAGCCCCTGCCAATGGTGTTTTAGATGCAAATGAAGAATCCGAAACTTGTGTTGAGGTATTTACAATTGTAGATACAACAGAACCATTTGTCGGTTGCCCTGCCAATGTAACCCAAAGTGCTGACCCCAAGCTTTGTACGGCTGTAGTTCCTGATATTGGGCCAACTACTTTTGGTGATAATTGTAATGGTGTTCCTACTGTTACTTATACACTTACAGGTGCAACAACTGGTAGTGGTGTAAATGATGCAAGCGGTACAACGTTTAATTCAGGTACAACAACAGTTACTTATACCATTACAGATGCCTGTGGCTTAACAACTAGTTGTAGCTTTACTGTAACCATTGAAGATGTTACTCCACCAACTTTCTTTTGTGGAAAGCAAGGATTAGGATTATACTCTATTATTGTTAACACTGATCCTGGGCAATGTGAGGCTGATGTAACTATCAATCCTCCTACTGCTAATGATAATTGTGATGGGCTAATTACAGCTACAGGTGTAAGAGATGATGGCTTGCCACTCACCGCGCCTTTTCCTGTAGGAACAACAACCATTACCTGGACATTTACCGACAGTGCTGGCAATACAACGACTTGCTCACAAAATGTCATTGTTAAAGATACTCAACCACCAACTTTCTTTTGTGGAAAGCAAGGATTAGGATTACCCAACATTACTGTTAATACTGATCCCGGACAATGCGAGGCTACTGTAACACTCAACCCTCCTACTGCTAATGATAATTGTGACGGACCAATTATGGCTACAGGTGTAAGAGGTGATGGCTTACCACTCACCGCGCCTTTTCCTGTAGGAACAACAACCATTACCTGGACATTTACCGACAGTGCTGGCAATACAACGACTTGCTCACAGAATGTCATTGTTAAAGATACTCAACCACCAGCAGATAGCTGTGGTCCAACAGGATTACCAAATATTAATTTTACTACTACTCCTGGGCAATGTGAATCGGATCAGACTATCAACCCACCTGTTGTTTATGATAATTGTGATGGTGCAATTACTGCTACAGGTATAAGAAGTGATGGACTACCACTCAATGCACCTTTTCCACTAGGCACAACAATCATTACCTGGACCGTTACTGATGCTGCCGGTAATACAATAAGTTGTGATCAAAATGTTATTGTTAGAGATAATCAGCCACCAATAGTTTCTTGTCCTAATACAAACATTGTTGTAAATACCACAGTGGGAGTTTGTGAAGCTGATGTTACAGTTAATCCTCCTACTGTTACTGATAATTGTGATGGTACAGTTACAATAACAGAAGTAAGAAGTGATGGCTTACCACTTACGGCACCTTATCCATTAGGCACAACAACCATTACTTGGACATTTACTGACAGTGCTGGTAATACAACAAGTTGTGAAAGAGATGTCATTGTTAACGATAATGAACCGCCTTCTTTTAGTAATTGTGATGGACAAACACAGATTTTCTGTAATGATGAAACGGTCACTTTTGACATTCCTACAGCTACCGATAATTGTGATAATACAACAGTGGTTACTCAAACAAGTGGCTATGAGTCAGGGGGCAATTTTCCAGTAGGCACTACAGAAGTGTGTTTTACTGCCACTGATGCTTCAGGCAATAGTGAAGAGTGCTGTTTTGATGTTGTTGTTTTATCCCCTATTACTTTAATCCCATCAGGAAATGCTTTTTGTAATGCTGATGCTCAAATCACTTACCAATTTACACTTTCAGGTAGTTACCCTTCTTACAATGGTAGCAATTATACTGTATCTGTTAGTGCAACTACAGGCAACCCAATTATCTCTCCTACAAGTGGCAGTGCCAGTCAAGTTTTTACCCTTACCTTAGACACAAGTACTCCTGTAGGTACCATGGTTGCCATCAATGTAACAGATGAGCAAGGTTGTAGTTTCACCTTTAGATATACAACAACTTTCCAATGTTGCACTGCTGAAGCTGGTTTTTTAGAACCTCTTTTGCAATGCCCAGGAGAATATGCATCAATAAATATTTTTAATTACCAAACAGATGCCGACTATGCGACCTATCTCATTCTAACAAATCAAAATGGAGTGATTTTAGACATATTTGATGTGACCTTTACAGGTGGACAGTATGGCATCCCATATGATGATTGGGAAAACCTTTATAATGGCACAGATGAAACTTATAACTTCTATAGTTACAATGTATTAATAGGTGCTGAACCTAACCCACAACCTACAATTGGTAGTAATATCAGTACTATTGGCTCAACACAAGAAGGCTGTTTTGATATTTCTTCTAATGTTAATACATTTTTATATGTACCTGAGCCACTTATTGTTACTTGTGAAATATTAACTGACAATGGTGAGGATGGTGGAACTAGTCCTTTTTATTATAATACCTATGAGATTTGTATAGAAGGGGGAGTACAACCTTATAATTATGACTGGCAAACCACAGGATATGTTCGTCATTCAATTATGGGTACGGGTAGAATTAAAATTATATACTCTGACAATGCTATTTGGCATGTTACTATTACAGATGACAATGGTTGTCCTGTTAATAATGGTGTAGCATTTACTAATGACCCAGATGACGTTGGCGGAACAGGTGCTATTTTAGACATATATGATTATGATATTAGTTTTGCAACAGTAAACAGTGGCTGTGACGATGGAAGCATTAGCATTTATGCCGAAGGCGGCGATGGGAATTATACCTTTACTTGGACAGGTCCTTTTACTTGGGAAGATTCAGGCTATACAGGCCCCGGAACTAGCAGTCATGGCACAGGCACCAATAATGTTTCTACCATAACTGATTTACCATCTGGTTGGTACGATGTTACAGTCACTGATGGTTCTGGTGAAGTAACAGAAGGTTGGTATTGGGTAGGCTGTTCAGAAGATAGAGGTAAAGGCACAAAAATTGCCGAATCTGTACAACATCAAACAGACTTAAACATATTCCCCAATCCATTAGTAGATAAAGGTTTGATTGAATTTAAAATAGAAAAAGAAAGTCGGGTAAATATTGCACTATTTAGCATAAATGGTCAAAAAGTACAAGATTTATTTGAAGGAATGGTTCCTGCCAATGAAATCACGCAGTTACCTATTACTCTAAAAAATGCCCTACCAACAGGATTATATTTTATTCACATGACTAGTGATGTGGGCAAACAATGGCACCAAAAAGTGTTCATTAGCAAATAATAATACACTAAAGACTATATAATTCAACAACCATCAACTACAAACTCTTCCAAATTGCTCGTCAGTTTGGGGGAGTTTTTTTTAGAGGCTTTCTTGTATTTTCAACGCAATTTGTATTTTTTACTATAAATCTCCTTTGTGACAACTCATGTCTCAAGATAACATTTCATCTATTTATGAACACTCCCACCACTTTTTAGCTCATAAATCACTCATTATCAACATATAAAAGCAATCATTCTACCTTCCTAATCCATAATGACTAGCAAAAAATGTATTTGTTACTACTTTGATACTATTTTACCTTTGTAATAGAGATAAAGCATTATAACAAAAATGGCTCAACAGTAGTAAGCCTATGTTTTACCTGATAATGATAAATTACTAAAACTGCTATTTGGGTACTTAAAAAACTCAATTTGAAATAGAGCTAAATTTAAAAAGAGTGTGTCAAGAATTTAGGGAATGGCAAAATACTGTTTAAATAGACATTCACT
>JAHDHV010000636.1 GCA_020631155.1 Bacteroidota bacterium
CCAAAAGCCCAAGCTCAAAAATACCCAATATACCCAAAGTGTATCTTCCCATTTCTAACTTGAATCGGGTTGTTTTGCTGGCGGCCGAGGGCGTAGCTGATGCCAAAAACGCCTGCTTTGGTTTCAAAGGTAATGCCTGCACCGAAGCCGAAGGGGTAGTCGTTTTCTTGTTCGACATTGCTGTTGAGGTAGCGCGTTTGGCGAAAGGCAGCATCGCCGAATAGGAAAAAGTAGGAGTTTTGCCCAATTAAAAAGCGATATTCTAGGGTGAATACATTGAACCAATTGGTTAAAATGCTTTGGTCGTCAAAGCCGCGAAGTAGGCGCGTGCCACCTATGCGGTAGAGTTCGTTTTCTAGGGCATTTTTATCGGATAAGTAGCCTCCCTTTAGGCTGCTTTTAATGGTGCTGTGTTTGAATATTTTCCAATATTTACTAATTTCATACTCGGCTTTTATGCGAAATGTTTGCTGTTTTAAGCTGTCGTATTGCGCCTGAAAATCAACGCCTTCTAGTGAGTTGCCAATTTCGAGGATGGCATTATTTTCGCGCAGTTTTTTAGTGCCTACCGCTATTTTTCCATTCAAAACGATGCCTTTTTGCGGATTTAAACGATAATTTAATCGCTCAAAATAATATTCTAAACCATATAAACTATTCCGCACATCCAAAACGGAAGGCAACCGCCGACTACTTTCTATCACCGCCCGATTGACGGATAAAAGGGTAGAATTTCGGCTGTCCCAAAAAGCTTTGAGGTAATTATTGCCTTTGATAAGGTATTGAAACCCCAAATACGCCACCACATCGCGATAGGAAGTGTCGCGGCGGTACAGCTCAAAACGACTGTCAACGCCAATAGGCAAAAGCGGTAGGTAGGGGTATAAAAAGTGTAGTTCCAACTCCTGAACGCTCGCTGGGTAGCTCTTAAAATCTACCTCTATCAACTCACCTGCGCCTAGTGTATTTTGCAAATTTAGCTGCCCCTCTCCCGTAATTTGATAGCGTTGTCTATCGGGGTTTAAACCATTATTTGTTTGTGGTATAACCCCCAAAATCAAATTAAATTGGCTGGCTTTTTTAGGATTCACAAAAACGTGAACTTTGGCTTGATTTTCAACAAAACCGACTTGTGTTGGGTTGGCAATTTGTAAAAAAGGAAGCTCTTTAATACGCGTTTCTATATTTGTAATAATACTTTCATTATAAGGCTGTTTATTTTTGATATTCAAGTAGTTATTTAAGTATCTTTGACTGATTTTTGCTTTGCCATGAATCACTAAGCTGTCTACTACTATTTGTCTATTTTTGTTTAAATATAAGCTTGCTTGAATGTTGCCATTTTCGTCTATCTTCATTTTATTTAAGCCAACTTCGGCAAAGGGGTAGGCATTGTTTTCAGCGTATTCTAACAGCTTTTTTTGCAGTTTTTTGAGTTCTTGAAAACGAAAAGGTTTGCCTGTATAAAGTTGTTCTCGAAAGCCAATTTTTGTTAATATTGCCTCCTCCACATTGCCCTTGTCGAGTTGCAGCCATTGGTATTTTTGCCCTAAAAATAAGTAGGCGGTTGTTTGTGTTGTATCGCTTTGTAGGCTATCAATAGAGGCAGTTAAATAGCCTTGATGTTGTAAAAAGCGCAATAATTCCTTTAATTTCGCCTCGCAATCGGCTGGCTTAGGGCAGTTGATGCTTGGAAAGTCTTTTAATTGTTCCGCTAATTGTAGGCTGTCTACATCCGTTGAGATAAGGTGAAGGTCTGCAGTTTGTGCTGTGCAGGGGTTGGTCGTGAGGCATAATAGGAGGTTGATAAGCATGTAAACATAAGTAGTGTAATAGGATAATTTTGCTAAATTTTTCCTTTCTTGTAATTTATGCTTATGTTTTTGTTTTATCATAGTGATTTGTGGGTTGGTAGAGACAAGGCGCATATTAGTGTAGACAAGGCATGCCTTGTCTCTACGATATAATGGTCAAAACCGACCAAAAATTAATCAAATTAAAAATATCATGTCTGGAATTTATATACACATTCCATTTTGCAAACAGGCTTGTCATTATTGCAATTTTCATTTTTCGACTTCGCTAAAATATAAAAACGACTTGCTTGCTGCCTTATTACAGGAAATTGTGCTGCGAAAGGATTATTTAACGGATAAACACATTCAAACGGTTTATTTTGGGGGCGGTACACCTTCTTTATTGACTGCCGAAGAAATCAATCGCATTTTTGAGCAGTTGAATCAATATTTTCACATTGCTCCTGATGCAGAAATTACTTTGGAGGCAAACCCTGATGATTTGACGGATGATAAAATTGAGCAACTGCAACAAACACCTATCAATAGATTAAGCATTGGTATTCAATCGTTTAGTGACGAGGACTTAAAGTTAATGAATAGGGCACATACGGCAAGTGAAGCGAGCGATTGTA
>JAHDHV010000637.1 GCA_020631155.1 Bacteroidota bacterium
ACTTTTGGACTTTTGGACTTTTGGACTTTTGGACTTTTGGACTTTTGGACTTTTAGAAGTTAGAAGTTAGAAAGCAAACATTAGCAAAACCTTACAACTTTTTAACCTTAACAACCTTACAACTTTAACAACCTTACAACTTTTTAACCTTAACAACCTAACAACCTAACAACCTTACAACTTTAAAACTTTTTAACCATAACAACCATGAATCCTTATTTTTTTACAGAAGAACATGCTTTATTTCGCAGTGGCTTACGTGCTTTTTTGAATAAAGAAGCGGTCCCATATATTGATCAATGGGAGGAGGAGCGCAGAATACCTAAAGATTTGTGGAAAAAGTTTGGGGAAATGGGCTATTTGGGGCTGAATTATCCCGAAAAATACGGCGGTGTGGATGCAGATTTTTTCTATTCTGTTATTTTTATTGAGGAAGTCGCTAGATGTGGCTCTGGCGGTTTTACCATCACTCCAACGGTGCAACAATATATGGCTTCTCCTTATATTGCCAAATATGGTTCTGATTTTTTAAAGGAAAAATATCTTAGCAAAGCCATCTCTGGCGAATGGATTTGCTCTATTGCCATTAGCGAACCCGGTGCTGGCTCGGATGCTGCCAACATTCAAACCAAAGCCATCAAAAACGGCGATCATTATGTGGTAAACGGAGCTAAGACCTTCATTACCAATGCTTACTACGGCGATTTTATGATCGCAGTGGTCAAAACGAATCCCGAAAAAGGGGTGAATGGGGTCAGCTTATTGGTGATTGACCGACAGGCGGAAGGGGTATCGGCGCGTAAATTAAAAAAGCTCGGTTGGCACGCTTCCGATACGGCGGAACTCAATTTTGATGATGTAAAAGTGCCTGTGGAAAATTTAATTGGCGAGGAAGGGGCAGGTTTTTACTACCTCATGAATGGCTTGCAGCTAGAGCGTTTGGCTGGTGCAATTATGGCGGTTTCGGGCAGTGAAGCGGGCTTAAATTACGCCTTAGAATATATGTCACAGCGCGAGGCTTTTGGCAGAAAAATCAATCGTTTTCAGGTTTTGCGGCATCGAGTAGCGCAACTAGCATCCGAAATTGAGTGCATCCGACAATTTGTTTATCACTGCTGTCGCCTGCATAATGACGGTCACTATGCGGTTAAGGAGTGTTCGATGGCGAAACTTTTGGCAACGGAATTGTCGGACAAAACCGCTTATCAAACCCTGCAATTTTTTGGGGGTTATGGCTATATGGAAGAGTATAAAGCAGCGCGCTTTTTTAGAGATAGTCGCATTGGTACGATTGGCGGCGGTACTTCGGAAATTATGCGCGAAATCATTGCCAAAATGGTGATTGACGATAAACAGTATCAAGCTCCTAGTGTGCCGTCAAAGTCTGTCGCGCCTAATGTTGCTGCTGCACCCGACAAGGCAAGTAATGGCTCTGTAAAAGCAAGCAACGGCCAGCATCCAACTGATAATCAAGCAAATATACCTATCAATTCTAATTCTGATAACTTTATAAAAAACACCAATCGTATGAGTGTAGAAAGCACAACAAAGAGTGTAAGAGTGCGAGCAGAAAATTCGCCAACGCTAGGGTCTAGCATTAAATTTGTCTTTGACGAAGGCTGTATTTTCCTAGATGGTACAGGCGACAACAATGTTGTTTCTAATGACAATGGGGAAGCAGATTGTACCGTTAATGTAACTTTAGACGATTTCAAACGCTTATTAGATGGCGACCTCAATCCAATGTCCGCTTTTATGACTGGCAAGTTGAAAGTAGAGGGCAGTATGGGTGTAGCCATGAAGTTGCAGTCTTTGTTTAATTAGATATGAGACTTGAGATATGAGACTTGAGATATAAGATTTTAGATAAAGCGTAATTGGAGTTGTTCTTCGGTTGCGCTTTTTTTGTTTTTTTTGGATATTTAGACCTTGCTATTCGCTGATTTTATTTTACAAAAAACAGATTCGCTAAAATAATAATTCGTTTGTTTTAACTACTTGAGCTAATTCACCAAGCTTTTGATCTTCAGGAGTTTATGATTTTTTTCCAAGCCTTAAAAGGTGTGACCCTGCTGGGGTCAAAGAAGTTCCCTTCACTTTTTTCTAACATACTTTGACCGCTCTGCGGTCACTGGACAAATAAATGCCCCTAGTACGGTCAAAGTATGTTAGTTAGAAATGATAAGTTAGTAATACAACCCCAGCAAGGTCGAACCCTTTTGAAAAAACACAAACACCTGTTAGTTAATGAATTATGCATTTGGTGATGACTATTTTAAATTCTTATTTTCTCATTTTGAAATCAGCGAAAGCCAAGCAAACAGTTTGTAATTATTTTAACAGTTAGCTGATTTGTGATTAGTAGATTAGGGATTCGTGGATTCGTGGATTCGTGGATTCGTGGATTCGTGGATTCGTGGATTC
>JAHDHV010000638.1 GCA_020631155.1 Bacteroidota bacterium
TGAGTGTGTCAGAAATTTAGGGAAAAACAAAATACACGCTACTATGAAAGATGAACATTTACTTTTCCAAAAAACAAAACATCCTTTTTTATTGGCTTTGAGGAGCGACCTTGAAAGTTTTTGCGTTAAGCGCGAAAAAGTTTCACCGTCTTGATTGTTGGGACGTAATGCATTACGTCCTTACCATTTTATCAAGCAAAAAGAAAAAAACCTAGATAATCCCAACACTTTTTAAATTAAAGCGAATAGCTATTATTATACGATTTCCCTCTTTTCTTGACACACTCTATTGATTTTAAAATTCATTTTTTAAAAAAAACTTTAAAATCTTGTAACTTTTTAACCTTCCAAACTCCAAAAATCTACAATCTTGAATTTAAAAAGTCAATATATAGAAACCAATGGCATCCGTTTACATTGCAAAGTCGGCGGTGAGGGAAAATTGTTGATATTATTACACGGATTCCCTGAATTTTGGTATGCTTGGCATCGGCAAATCCCTGTTTTGATGGAGGAATATTTAGTTGTTGCACCCGACTTGCGCGGTTTCAATAAAAGCGATAAACCTAAAGGCGTACACAACTATAAACTGCCTATTTTGGTTAAAGACGTTAAGGGTATAATTCAAGCATTTGGACGAGAAAAAGCCTTTATAGTTGCCCACGATTGGGGTGCATTATTGGCATGGGAACTGGCGTATGATTACCCTGATATGGTGGAGAAACTGATGATTTTAAACGGCCCACACCCTTATAAAATGTTCACCAATTTACTAGGTAGTCCCTCGCAAATACGGAGCAGTTGGTATATTTTTTATATGCAAATACCTTTTTTGCCTGAATATTTTTTGAAAAAAAGGCTGGAGGAATTTTTTGAACATTTTTTAGTAGGTTGGAGTATTAATAAAGAGGCTTTTTCGGAGGAGGATTTGCAAAAATACAAGGCTGTGTATAGCGAACCGTCAACTGTTAAAGCAGCGATGAGTTACTATCGCGCTGGTTTTCGGTATTTTTGGCTTTTGTGGAACGGAAAAAACAAAAAAGTGCAGTGTCCTGTATTTATTTTATGGGGGCAAAATGATAAAGCATTAAGCCCAAAACTAAACGACAATATAGAAACTCTTTGTGCAGGAAAATGTACCGTCACTTACCTCCCTAACTGTAGTCACTGGATACAACATGAACAAGCCAAAGTGGTGAGCAATCATATATTGGATTTCTTGAAGTAGCGTTAATTCTGCTCTTTAGTTTCTGATTTCTAACAGCTAAATATCTAAAAATCCAAAAAGCAATTTTAGAAACAAAATATTAGTAAAAAAAGGAACATACCATTATTTTTACATAAAGGTAGGTCGCATTTTTTCTAAAATCTGATTTCTGATTTCTAACAGCTAAATATCTAAAAATCCAAAAAGCAATATTTATAAATGAAAATAATCAATAAAGTAGCAGTTGTAACAGGCGCAGGATCAGGCATTGGTAAGGCATTGGCAATACAACTGGCGGAGAAAGGTGCATTATTGGCCATTTCCGATATACACGCAGAGAATTTGGAAGAAACCTATCAAGCGATTTTACCCAAAACAGGCGCAGGTGGCATTATGAAGTCGGTGTTTGATGTAGCAGATAAGGAAAAAATGCATGAATTTGCCGAACAGGTCGCCGCACAATTTGGCAAAACCGACATTGTAATCAATAATGCAGGGGTAGCACTTGGAAAAACGTCCTTATTAGACCTAAAATATGAGGATTTTGAATGGCTGATGGGCATTAATTTTTGGGGGATGGTGTATGGAACAAAAGCCTTTTTACCCCAACTCATCAAACGTCCCGAGGCAAGCATTGTCAATATTTCCAGTCTATTTGGCTTGATTGGTGTAGCCTATCAAGTTGCGTATTGTACGTCTAAATTTGCCATTCGTGGTTTCAACGAATCCCTGCGAATGGAATTGCAACACGCTCATCCTCACGTAGTTGTTACTTCTGTTCATCCGGGGGGAATACAAACCAATATTGCCCGAAATTCACGATGGACAACAGATATAGACCCTGCAAAAAGAGAGCGTGATATACAACGTTTTGAAAAATTGTTCATTACTCCAGCCGAAGAAGCAGCCCGACAAATTATTAGAGGCATTGAGCGCAAAAATCCAAGAGTTGTCATCGGTAGAGATGCCAAAATTCCCGATTTTCTAGCTCGTTTTTTCCCAAGAAAGTATACATCCATAGTCGGTCGAGTACTACAGCGTTTTGAACGAGAGTAGTGCCATAGCATGTTATAGCTAATTACGAATTGTCAATTACGAATTACGAATTTTTTTTTTAATAAGTAATTCTACAATAATAAGCTGAACCAGTCACCTTTATTATTTGAGTGTGTCAAGAATTTAGGGAATGGCAAAATACTGTTTAAATAGACATTC
>JAHDHV010000104.1 GCA_020631155.1 Bacteroidota bacterium
CTACTATAAAATAGCATAAAATAATACAATTTTATTAAAAGTAAATTACCCTCAACAAAGTGTGAATATATTAGTTTATCTTGATTTACTCTTGTTAATTTTCTTTTTGAAGAATGTACATAAGCCATCAATTTTTTGAATTCTCTTGCTGGATTAAAAGCACTTTGTATCCTTTCTTTGAAACCAAGGAAATGTCTAAATTCTTCACAATTAAGAGCCGCGGAGATATAAAATTTTGCATTCTTACATTTCTTGAAAATTGATGTAATATTAGTGATATGATCTTGATGCCAATGTGTACATAATATGAAGTCTACATTATCACTAGAAACTTGTATTTTTTCTAAATACTGTAAAGGTAAAGGCTTTCTTGATTTTTGTTCTACACAATTATCTATAATGCCCCACTTTCCATTACCTAGGTGTAATACAAGACATTCTCCATATGCCTTTCCTCCGCCTAATATAGAAAATTCAAATTCCTCTGATTTAGGTGGTTGACTATAAGTTTGACTATTAATGTAAGAAGTTGTATTATTCAAATTTTGTAGTTGTTATTTATAATCAACCTAAGAAATCAGAAAGCTAATTTTTCAAGTTAATCCTAGTTTTTTCTTATTCCCAAATATCATCAAAATATTGTTTGTTATTATTGATAGCATCTAAACCCTCATCAATATAATCCTGAAAAGAGAGAAAGCGTCTAAATTTAACATATAATGATTTTCTTACTGTTCCATCAATATTATCATAACCTAAATAAAGAAAAAACAAGGCACCTGGTTTAACTAAAGGTTTATCATCCTCACTTACTTCATGTATGTTAAATTCATATATGTTAATCGAATTGTTCACTGCATTATAAAGCCTTGATACAATTTCATCCTTCTCAATAGTCTCAATATAGCCTTCCCATACCTGTAACACTTCAAAATTACTTTTAAAATCAGATTGATGAGTTAACTTATTATCTTGAAGGCTATGGAATCTACGCTCTCCTGATAAAGAGGACTCATTTAAATAATCATTAATCACACTTGAGTTTTTTGAATCAATTTCATCACAATGATGGTTTGATTCTTGTAATGCTTCACAGTTATATTCCATTGGCTATGTTATTTATTAAATTGACTGAACTGTTAAATGAGTTGAACATTTCTTTATCAAGAATTTTTTGAATATCTCGAACATTAGAATGTTTTTCTTCAGTATTAAATTTCTCGTCTATATAGATATGTAATAATTTCTTAGAGTTTGGACAAGATGATGTTGAGATGGTAATATCACTGGGAAATGTTTTCTGACCTTTTTGAGTAACTGTGATTTTGGAATAGTCATATTCACCTAAAATTTCAGACCAAAAAGTATTATGAGCAATACTAGCAAGGAATTTAGATGAATTGTCAAATTCAACTAATTTATAATGTGTGTAAATGGTAAATTCCGCAGTTGAAGCTGGCATAGATTTTAGGCTAGTTAAAATTCCATTTATTAAGTCAAATGTTTGTGGTAAGAAGCCAACTTGATCTGTTTGAAAAATAATTTGTTGCTCATTGACATGAATTTTACAATATTGGAATTTAAGGGAGGTGATTTGATTATGAACCAATAAACTATTTTTGCTGATACTTTCAGCTTCATCTTCTCCAATTAAATTTTGTTTGACTAACCAATAAGGTTGAAAAATCTCAGGTTCCCATTTACCTGAAATAGTCACATAAAATAGAACTTGGGTTGGTTTTTTTTTAAATTTTTTGAGCATTCATTAAACTGATTAGACAATATTACTTTACTTACAAATATAGGCGAAATTTCGCAGATTCCCAAAATTATCCACTTTTCAACAATTAGGAATAAGTTTTAGTTCATTTTTTGATTTTTGTTGATAATGTGATTATTAGCTTTCTTTAGTTAGGTAGAAAAAACAACTAAAAAAAACGGATAGCCCAGTAAAATTTACTGGGCTATTTTTTTTAGTATCCGTCTAAACTTTACATCTTTGTCCAAAGGAGTGCGTTAATTTATTATCTTCACATTCCTAATGAAAAAATCAGACATTATGACTAAACAAAATCCCATTACCCCATCAGTTATTAAGCAGGGACAAACTTATACCGAATACCGCGAAATGATGGAGCAATTGGTAGCCGAAGGCAAAACAACGGGCACAAATCAATCGGAATCAATGGTGGGCTATACCGCTTTGAATTGGAGGCGAACCCTGCGAGTTGAAAAAACGGTTTCGCTAAATGAAGCACTACAAACTGCTTTGAAAAATTTAGAAGTATCGTGGATTTGGCTGGTTTTGGCAGAGGCTTGGTGTGGTGATGTACCTGCAAATTTGCCTGTTATCGCAAAAATGGCGGAATTGAATGATGGTATTCAACTAAAAATTATTTTGCGAGACGAGCATCCCGATGTGATGAACGCTTATCTAACCAACGGGGGGAAGGGAATTCCCAAACTTGCTTGCGTAGATGCCGATACCTTAGAACCCATCGGTTCATGGGGACCGCGCCCTGCGCCTGCCCAGAAAATGGTAATGGATTATAAAGCAAATCCAACAGAACCCTATATGGAATTTGTGAAAAAAGTACAATCGTGGTATGCCAAAGATCGAGGCAAAACCATTCAACAGGAGTTTTTGGCGTTGTTAGAACAATGGCGAATTCGTGATTAGTGGATTCGTGATTAGGTGCTTTTTTGATAGGAGTTCTCTTTTTAATAATTTCTGTAACGAAGGCTTTAGCCGCCATATTCATTGTGAATTATTGATAATAAATGATTTAAATAAAGTTTAATTAGTTGCTGCCAATTTCTGATTTCTAACAGCCAAAAATCCAAAAACCCAAAAATCCAAAAACCCAAAAGTCCAAAAGTCCAAAAGTCCAAAAACATGTCCAATTATTTAAACCTCACACAATTTACAGATTTAGTTAAAACCGCTTTGTATCGGATGGAGCAGCACCTTTTTTGGGTAGTTGCTGAAATAGCAGAGCTCAAAGCTTCAGGGCGTGGGCATGTATACCTCGAATTGGTTGAAAAAGACAAACAGCAGTTGACGGCTAAATCGCAGGCGGTTATTTGGTACAATAAACACCAAGAAATTCGGCAAAAATTTGGACGCGATACCTATAATATTTTGAAAAAAGGGAATAAAGTTTTGCTGTTGTTGCGTTTAGATTATCACGCTATTTATGGGCTAAAGGTGGTGATTGAAGATGTAGATGCATCCGTTACCATTGGTGATTTGGAATTGCGCCGCCTTGAAATGATTCAGCAATTACAGACAGAGGGGGCAATTGGTCTAAATCAGCAACATGTTTTACCTTCCGTTTTACAACGCATTGCCGTTATTTCCTCTCCAACGGCGGCGGGTTATGGCGATTTTGTTAACCATTTACAGCAGAATCCATACGGCTATCGCGTTCATTATCAGCTATTTGAGGCAGCTATGCAAGGGGAAAAAGTAGAACCCGAAGTATTGGCAAAATTGCAGCGCATTGCACAGCAAAAGGAGCGTTTTGATGCGGTTGTGATTATTCGCGGTGGCGGTAGTAAGCTGGATTTAAACTGGTTTAACAATTACAAATTGGCTCAAACAATCGCTCATTTCCCCCTACCTGTATTAACAGGAATCGGGCATCAACAGGATGAAACGGTTTGCGATTTGGTGGCGCATACTGCCTTAAAAACGCCGACTGCGGTTGCGGAATTTATCCTAAATTCTTTCCTCGTTTTTGAAAGCAACTTACAACAATTAATAGAAAATTTACAGTTTAAAACTCAGCAAATACTACATATTGAACAATCAAAAATCACGAATTTAAACACTCGCTTCCAACTAGCTACTCAACATTTACTCCAACAACAAAAACAGCAACTTTCCCATTGTGAAACGCGATTAGAGCGTGTAATCCCTCAATTTTTACAGCGACAACGGCAGCAATTAGCCATCATGGAACAAGCTTTTAAGTTTTTAAGCATAGAAAATTTACTAAAAAGAGGATTTAGCATTACCCGATTAAACGGAAAGGTGCTTACAGATAGCACATTGCTTCAAAAAGGCGATGTTTTAGAAACGCAATTGGAAAAAGGAAGTTTAAAAAGTATTGTTGGGGAAGTAAAGCAGGATACTTGAAACCGTATATTTTACTTTTTAATCAATAACAATGGCTCGACTCAAGGCAATATGATGAAAGGAATTGCCAGATAGAACAGCCGAATAAACGCCTTTTTCGCCTTGAATGGGGACTTGAAAATCAAAAAATTGGGTGCTTATCACTGCTTTTTCCAATAGTAACTGTTCGTCAACTTCGGGATATTGGGTATAATCGGGGCGTGGGTCTTGGCAGGAAACGGCACGCGTTAGTACGACTTTGGCATCGGGGAGTTGTGCGTCTATGCGACCTCGCAGGCGTAAAATACGGCTTTCACCCCCCTCTGCCCGACAACCTTCGGCATTGTAGGCATCCAAGTAGAGGCGGCTGTCTCCTTCAAAAATGGCGGTTTGCCCTGCTTGTAAGCCCTCCATAATGGCTGGCCAAGTCAAAGCAGTAGCGAAAACGGCAGTAGTAGGATAGCCCAAAGCAGGATCGGTGCCGCTGCCGGGTGGTGCGATAAATACGCGGTGATTGTCGCTCCCTCCAACCGCAACCACATTTCGACCTGCCAATAAATCGCAGAGCCAAGCCTTGCGCGCATTAATGTCAAATACATCATAACCGAGCGTGCCGTTCCAAATTTCTATCGCATCATAATCGAAACTCGTCCAGTCGTAGCTCGTCCACGAAATAGAATAAGGATGGTTCAAAATGGCGAAACAGCCGCGCGATTGTGCTTGTTGCAGTGCATCGCCCCCTGTTACTGTGCCTTTGGGTCGATCAATAAAGGGAGTTTCCGTGTCGAAAGTTTCTAAATCTATTGGAACACAGCCAATGTGTCCTGTTGGTTGTGTGAGGTTATTGTCCTCGGCTACGGGGCTGATTTCATTGCCGCAAATCATGAGGAACGCCTCGTTTTCAGTTAATTCTGCTGCTATATCCCAATAGGGAAATTCGGGAGCTTGGTTGAACAAGGCTGGGTCCTCTTCTAAGGTGCTGGGGTCGCTGCCTGTGCTGTTGCTATGGTCGGTTAAAACGACAAATTGCAGCCCCCGTTGTTTGGCTTTTTCCTTAATATCGGCTGGAAAGGAATCGCCGCCTGTGTCGTTGCTTGCGCCTGTGGCGTGTACGTGAAAGTCGCCTCTGTACCACTCGCCCTCTGGGTCGGCTTCGAGTTCTTGCGGTGTGCAGGTGATGGGGGTTGGTGCTTCTTTTTCTGAGGAGCAGGCGGAGAGGGTGAGGAAGATTAAAAATAAGTAGGTTGTTTTAGGGATTAGCATATTGTTGGAGTTTGGAAGATTTGGGAGTTTGGAAGGTTGTAAAGTTACAAGGTTTTAAGGTTTTTATTTTTTCAAAAGCGTTTTTTGGCTTCTTCATGTGTGAGCCATTTTTCTTGTTTTTTAAATTCTTGATTTACTGAACGTTCCCATACTAGGGTTTTTGTCTCGAACTCTTTTTGTAATTTTATTGGTAACTGAGTTAAATAAAAAATTACAATATATTTTCGATAGGGGCTATTTTCATCAAATCCTGTTGTTGGTTTTCCTTGTTTGATAAATGGTTCAAAGTGAAGGTTTTCACCTACCATTTGTCTCCCAATCTGTTGTGACCATACTCTTATATCTCCTTCACCAGCTAAATAAGCATTTTCACAAACCATTACAAAATCATCCTTATACATAAACCTGACTGTCAAACGTTTCGGTAACTGTTCTACCCATGATTTCCAAATTACAAAAATAGCCGTAGTAAAGCAACACAATGTCAAAATAGGGCTGAATTTATTCCAAGGGGTCAGTTTTGAACTAAAAAAATTTGGCAAAGCTATAACTATAAAAATAATAACTGCTAAGAGCAATGTAATAGCTAAAGTTCTTGGCAAGTAACTTACTAAGTTTTTGAGTTGTTTAAAAAACTTCATCTTCCAAATTAATTTTGAGGTTAGTGAATGGATTTTTTGCCGATTGGAAATCGGTGTTACGGTTGCTATATAAGGGGATATTCTCGAAATTGGATGAATTCAAATAGAAAGGTTTTTTTGCCGCCTTCTTCGGCTAGGACTTTGCGGTGTGTGGTGCTGGCTAAACAAGTGATGCCGTTTTGTTGTAATAGGGCAACTAGGGTATAGGTAAAAGTCATTTCTCCCATTAGGTGAATGGTAAATGCTTGGTTATCAGCTATTTCATAGCACTTTTGCAGGTATTCTTCCGCTAATTGACAAATATCGGCGGTGCTTGCAATAGGGTCTATCTGTGGAAAGGGGATGTCAAGGATATTAGTAAATTGGGCTAATGCTGTTGTTCGCTGCTCGTCTGACCATTTGCTGCTGGGATGGTTGGAGAGGTTGATTAATAGGTGCATGTATTATTAGTTTTTAGTTTTTTCGATAATCATTTGCAATACACCTAGCAATTTAGGTAAATCGGCTAGGTAATACAAGTGTTCGTCTATGATTAATTGTTTATTGGTTAGTTGTAGAAATTGCCAAGTGTCGCCATTGGTCACACAGCCAAAAATAGTGGGTATGTTTTCTTTTTTTGTTTTGTTAAATATTTGAGCACCAAGCATTTGTGCAGCACATTGCCCCATACTTTTTTCCACTATATTTTGCTTCGCTTCTACTAAGGCAAATACTGGAGCTTTGATGATGTATGCCTTGGGCATTTTACTTAATAAAAAATCACATTCTCCATTTAAACCCAGAGAGCTATCTACATCAAAATTTTCTCCCGAAAAAAGGGAAAAGGATGTTGGATTACGTTCCAATAATTCTAGTAAAATAGGAGCTACAATCATTTCTGACCTTGATTTTTCGCTTTTAATGGCTATTTTTTTGCCTTTCTGTAGGCTTTCTTGTAGCCATTCGCTAGGTGGTATTGATTTTATTTGTGTAAAAATATTGTTTCTACTGCTCTGTAAATCAAATTGTTGCTCGACTTGTTGAAGGGTGTAATTGCTGTATGACATATGGGGTTAAAATTTAGAAATTGTTTGGGAAATTATTGAATTAACTTGAAGGACTTATGTAAATATTTCTAAGCTGTCCTATATATTTTACAAGCTCTTTGATGTCATTTTCAAAAGTATTAAGAGTGGCCATTTTATTATGTGCAATATTATTTCTAATGTTGCTTACTTTCATCTCAATTAATTTTATTGATGAATATTGATTTCCATTCCGAATTAGGTTTTTTGCATCACGCCTATCATCTCTATCTGTCCAATCCTTACCTTCTAATTCACATATATGTGTAACTATTGATTCAGCTAATACAATATATGCTGAAGAATAATTTTTATTATCATAGTGCCAATTAGCTAATTCTAATTGAAATTTAGCTTTGCTCCTAGTATTTTGAAAGCGTTTAGTAAAGTTGTTAATAACAGGTGGTACAATAAGTTTTGCAGGTCCAGGTAAATTCTCAAAATCAATATTCTTTAAATCATTCGCTTTTTGTTCTACCTCATGTAGATAATTAATACTTGTTATGTTTGAAAAGTCTTCAATGTGCTTACTTGTAGCATTTCCTTTTGCTTTAAGTAATTGTGCTAATTTGAATCCTTTTCCAAACTCTTTAAAATTATCTGCTCCTTTTATCCATTCTAATACTTCTAAAGTAGGCTTTAAACTTACTATAGGCGAAATTTTATTTGGAAGTTCCCATTTCATTTCATACATCCCATATAAAATATCCTTTATCTCAACTTTTTTTGAACTTACATCTCTTAAATATAATAATACCATCATGATATATATGGGAATAGAGCGAAATGCATGAGTTATATCTAAATAGAGTTCATCTCCATCTTGAATAAAATCTTCATCTTCAATAACATGAATAAGTTTTTCAAAATTCCTAGTAAATTCTTCATCATTAATACCATACTCTAATAATACAATTTTTGTATTCAGATTAATTTTATCTTCAATTTTTCCTATTAAATCCCTATTCACAAAACTTTGATGAGTTGATTCATTACATACTTTCCATAATTCCCAATAAAAATCTTCATCAAATTTTTTCTCTTTTTCAGAAAAAATTTCATAAAACACTTCCCATATAGATTTCATTGTACCAGCCATGATGACTTTATCTATATGGTGATGTTGAACTATTGCATCAGCTATAAACTTTATATCTTTATACTCCTTGTTATGAATTTTGTAATCTGCTTTATTATAGCCTTCTCGATTAGGTTTATCTTTACCTTTTTCTATTCTAGGCCGTCCTGTTCCTAAAAAGGAGATTAATACTTTTGCCATAATTAAATTATTGTTTTATTTTTTTGATTGAATAATAGGCTTAATACTCTGTAACACCTTATATATCTGATAAACTGCTTCTTTTTGAATGGCACTTACTGGCAAACTAATAGCATATTCTTGATGATGTAAAACCACAAAATACCAGTCTTTACCTATGATATAAGCTCCGTAAAGTGTGTTTGCCTCTTTTGGGTTGAGGTGCTGGGCAACAAACATAGCAATCAACAATTGCCCTAGCGGATCGTTGGTTGAACCTTTTTCTTTTTTGTATTCATGTAAAAAAAAGTAGGGTGTTTTGGGCACTTGCCGACCGCTTGCTAATAGCCAATCTACAGTACCTGAAAGCTCCCATTCGCCAATAGTTGCACTTAATTTGCGCTGTGAGAAAGCTTGATAATTGGGGCTATCATTGTAGTCAACAAGGTGTAGTAATGGAGCGATAAATTGCATTTTTAATTCATCTTCATTCCAATCTAAAAACCTTTTAATCAATTGTTTATGTAAATTACATAGCTGTTTTTTTTGCTCTGTTTTTATAGTAGTTGTCGGGTTCAACCACTCTTCTAATAAAGTATGCTCAGGCACTCTTTTTAGATTAAAAGTGTCTTCAACTTCCTCCCAAAGCCAATGTTCAAATACTTTCTTCATTTTTTTATATTAAAACAGTGAATCTTCTATTTTAACAATTGTCTAAGCCTATTTGTTGCTGGATTTGGTATGTTCCATTTTACTAATAAAACTTTGCTTTTAAATTTTTAAATTACCTTTCAGATATTTAACCTGTTGATTCTTTAGCTATTAGAGCTCAGTAATAAGCAATGACAAATTACTCCTTGCATTTTCCAATGAGTATAAATTTTTAATTTTCAAAAACTTACAAAACCATAACAGCTAAAGCTGTCGTTACATAACTCAACTACAAAGAGTCAGAAAACAACTGATAATAAATCATTTATCTCAAATCTCCTATCTCACTTCTCCCGTCTAACAATCAACAAAAAGGCAAGTCCTCCACAACACTTTTAAGACGCTGTTTGAGGTAGGCAATTTCTTCTTCCGAAAAAATATAATAGAGACCTTTGACAAATCGCCAGTATAATTTATCGTTGTTCACCAGATTCTGCTTGCGAATGATGGGGAGTTCTAAGAGTTCTTCTAGGGCTTCTTCGCTTGGCTTTTTTAAATATTTCTTAATAGCAGTTTTTATTTTTTGCATGGCATGAGTAGCCATTTGAATGTCTTTTTTGTTGATGCTGACGTTCTTACTGCCGCTTTTGTATTCGCTGAAACGGTAGTAGGCAATGCCGTCAATATGTTTTAAAGTGATGTAGTCTAATGTCCATAATTGGTCGAACTCGGCGAGTTGTTTTGCGCTTGCTTTTTGGGGTAGCTTATAGTTTGGATCGGAATAACGGTCAGGAATGTGGTCGCGGTATTTCCAGTCGCGGATGGTGCTAGGGGCAAAGTTGTATTTGCGTTTCAAACGGTCGGCAATTTCTTCGTTGTATTTCATGTTTATGATATTTTTTTACTTTGACACTAACTCAATATTTTTAGTAAAAGGCAGTTCACTAGCAATATTTTCTAGTCTTTGTTGTAAGTAGTTGTGTTCTTCTTCTGTAAGCTTATCATATTTCCCCTTTCTCAATTTGTCATATACTTTATTATTATTCAACAAGCCTTCCTTGCGAATGATAGGCAATGCTAACAATTCCACTAACTTTTTTTCACTAGGTTTTTTCAAATATTTCTGAATACTTGCCTGCACTTTTCGCATAGCTAATTTTATCATTTTAATATCGTTTTTACTCACCAAGGCATGATTTCCTTCACGTTTATGGTCGCGAAAACGATAATCTGGTATGCCGCCTATCTTTTTGATTACAATGTACTTTAAATCATATATGCGTTCAAATTCTTCTATTTCCAAATTATTTGCCTTTTTAGGCGGCTTATAATTGGGATCAACATAGCGGTCAGGAATATGATTGCGGTATTTCCAAGTGCGAATCGTACTTGCTGCTAAATTATATTTGCGTTTCAAACGGTCGGCAATTTCTTCGTTGTATTTCATACTTGTTGTTGGTTTGCTTGATTGTTAAAAAAATAAAATATACGATTAATCAAACAGGTCAATATAAAAACTCCCCCTCAAAGATATAAAATATTCACTTTTTTACATAAAGTAATACAGAAATAATAAGGTGACTGCTTTATCTTACTATTTCCGTATTACAACAAAAAAAGCCAACACACTCACATAATGGAGTGCATTGACCTCTTTTCAAAACACAAAAATCTAGTATGTTAGTTGGTTGCTCTTAGCTGCTCAAAGTTCAGGATTTTGTTGATTATAGTATAGTTTAAAAAAAATCTGACATCTCCTGTCTCACGTCTCCCATCTACTTAAAAATAACGCGGTGTTACAATACGTTTGTCTTTACCTAAGAAATCGTAACCCAACATAATTTCGTGAGAACCAGAAGTATAGCTGCTCAAGTCGCTTAATGTTAAATCATAAGCATAACCGATTCTCATACCATTTTTCATTTGGAAAGCAGCAATAAAATCTAAAGATTCAGAATTAATTTGATCATCAATACGGAAGGAAGTACCCAGCCATAAAGCATCTTTAATCAAGAACATTACGTTGGCATCAAATTGAATAGGCGCGCGATTTGGTACCATTTTTACCAACATAGAAGGCTTCAATTTCAGGTTGTCGCCCAATGGCATTACAAAACCACCTGTTAGGTAATAGTGACGAGCTTGTTTAGCCACTTTTCTAGGACCGCCGAGTGAATTTTCGAGTAAAAACGGAGCCGACAAACCGACATAGTATTTATTAGGTGTGTAGTAATACAAGCCTACACCAAAATTGGGCAATACTTTGTTTACATTTTCCATAAATGCACCATCTACAGTCAAATCAATCCATTCGTTTCCGCCATTTGCCATAATACTCTGAAAATCAGAGTTTAAGAAAGCTGCTCCACCGTTTACTCCAACGGATAATTTGCTACGGTCACCGATGGCAAATTTATAGGAATAGCTTAAAAATATGCTGGTTTCTTTATGTACACCAATTTGGTCATGCTCCAAAAATGCGCCAACACCAATTTTTTTAGCTGCTCCTAAAGGAGTATGCCCACTCAACGTAAAACTTGTCGGAGCACCATCAATATTTACCCATTGTATGCGGTATAATCCAGAAAGGCTCAAGCCGTCTGCCGTTCCAGCATACCCAGGATTGAACGCCAGTTTGTTAAACATATACTGTGTATAGCGTGCATCTTGCTGGGCATTCGCGCTGAAAGATAGGGCTATCAAAACAGCAAATACAAGTAATATTTTTTTCATAACAATTTATCTATTTTAGCTAGTTATTTAAATTTTGTGGATATGGACAAGTGGACGACTACTGTTTTCCATATCGTTTCAGCAATTACCTTTTTTCCAATTAAAATTGCTTTTTCTCTTTAGCCCACTACTTACAAAATGTCAACCTTTCATTATTTTTTTTAGTGAAAAAAACATACCTTTCCCAAGAACCTAAAATGTTTTTTTTAGGCTTTTGAAGTAATGGCTTTTGTAAGTTGATTGAATACTCAGAAGGCTATCTCATAATCCTATGCTGGATTACAAAGAACTAAAGAGTAAGTAGATGTGTGTGTGCTTATTTGTTCCTAAATGGAGTAGTAGTTTTGACGGGCAGCTATGCTAGTTTTAGCAAAAATTAAACCAATTTGCCCTGTTTGACTATTATTGTTTATTTTTTTGCACTTTGTTAGCACTTATATAACGCAAAATAGTCAAGCTTTTATTGCTGTTTATCAAGTGATAACTAAACTTATTATTTTTTTTGAAACTATAAAAAACACCCAATCACTAAACCTTAAAACATCATGCAACAATACCTAAACTTGATGAAGACCGCACTGGAAAATGGCAATCAAAGAGGGGATAGAACAGGTGTGGGAACACGTAGTATTTTTGGTTATCAAATGCGTTTCGATTTGGGAAAAGGTTTCCCAATCTTGACTACCAAAAAGTTACACTTGCGATCTATTATTTATGAATTATTGTGGTTTTTACAAGGCAGCACTAACATTGCTTACCTAAAAAAAAATAAAGTTCGCATATGGGATGCATGGGCGGATGAGCATGGAGAACTCGGTCCCGTTTATGGCGCGCAATGGCGGGCTTGGCAAGCAACAAATGGGCGAAATATTGATCAAATAAGCAATGTTATACAACAAATCAAAAACAATCCTACTTCGCGCCGATTGATCGTTAGTGCGTGGAATGTAGCCGATATTGAGCGTATGAAGCTGCCCCCTTGCCATTGTTTGTTTCAATTTTATGTGGCTGATGGCAAACTCTCTTGTCAACTGTATCAGCGTTCTGCCGATATTTTTATTGGCGTGCCTTTTAACATTGCTTCTTATGCCCTCCTCACAATGATGATGGCGCAAGTTTGCGACTTGGAAGCTGGCGAATTTATACATACTTTTGGCGATGCTCATCTCTATAACAATCATCAAGAACAAGCCAAACTTCAACTACAGCGTAGACCTAAACCCCTGCCTGTCATGCAGTTGAACCCTGCTGTAAAAGATATTTTTTCTTTTAAATATAGCGATTTTACTCTTGTAAATTATGACCCACATCCTCATATCAAGGCTCCTGTAGCAGTATAATTAGGTTTTGAGATTACGAGTTTTTAGCTGCAAATTTCCGATTTCTAATCAAAGCCTAAACCGAACAAATCCGATTTTTGCTCTTTTCATACATTAGTAATTCTATAATAATAAGTTGAACCAGTCACCTTTATTATTTTGCCTTGTACTTCGTTGAAAAGCCTCGCCGTAGCTCCGCTATGCCTATGTTTTTCGCCTCGTACAAATCAAAATCATTGTGGCTTTATGGTTCAACTTATTATTTCCGAATTACTTAGCACTATTTATTTTTTCCAAAAACGGATTTTAACAAAAAATTAGCCCTAATTTTACATCAAAAAACGAAACTCATTTACTTAAGTGCCAAGCACTAATTAATTATGCACAATTTTGTTCTAAAGTATTGACTTTCATTTTTTTAATCAAACAAAGAGACCTGTTTAATTATTCTACAGTACTTTTTTAACTAATCTCTGATCGCTAATTTCTAACAGCTAAAGAGCCAAAAGGCTAAATATCTAAATAGCAATTTTAGAAATAAAGTGTTAGGAAAGGAATGAAACAGACCATTTAATTATTGTGTAGTACCTTAACTTGAAAATCAAATATATTGTCTCAAGTCTCACGTCTAATATCTTACATCTAAAAAAAAGTATCATGAAATCGCTACTAACATCCCTATTACTCCTTATTATAGTGACTTTCATCGCATCATTTAATGCACAAGCGCAACAGTCTCTCGAAGCCATTGAACAGCAATTGAGCGTTTTGGATGAAGCTTTAACAAGCGTTAAAAAGCAGGAAGACAGCCTGTTAAATATTATTGAAGATGCAAAACTACAACGCATACAGTATCAATTAGTGGACAAAGCACTACCTAAACTGCTAGACGGTGAGGAGGTCATTGCTCATTCTGCTATGTCGTTGGTGTATAGTGAAGAACACGAACAACCGAAATGGGTAGCTCATATTATTACGCCTGATGTACTGAATAGTAATTTAGGGCGTAGCAATGATTTTCGCGAAGACCCAAAGGTAAAAACAGGTTCATCAGTAGAAGCGGACTATTTTTTAAAGGAGTTACAAGCAGATAGCAGCTATACTTACGACGGTTATGGTTTTGATAGAGGGCATTTAGCCCCTTCAGCAGATTTTCGTTGGTCGCAAAAAGCCGTTTCCGAATCTTATTTTTACTCCAATATGTCGCCACAACGCCCCGAATTTAACCGAGAAAGTTGGGCAAGTCTCGAAAATTTATTGCGCGGCTACCTCTATCGCAACCCCAAAACGCAATTGTATGTGGTTACAGGCCCCGTACTCCAAGATGATTTGCCCAAAGTAGAGCGGAGTGTCAACAAAGTGAGTATTCCAGAGTTGTTTTTTAAGGTAGTTTTAGATTTAAATTACCAAAAAGGCATCGCTTTTTTAATGCCTAATAAAGCGGCTAAATATCCATTGACCTCTTATGTTGCCTCTATTGATAAGATTGAAGAACTGACAGGCATAGATTTTTTCCCGAAATTAGAAGACCCTTTGGAAACGAATGTGGAGGCACAAAATAACATTAAAGATTGGGTATCGGATAAGGAAAAAGACAATGTAGAACCTTTGTATCCGCCATCTTTGCCCAAAAATACCTTTAATACAGTACAAGCAAAACTGCACGCTCAAACAGGGAAAACAGTCAATATTTGCGGTACAATTATCAGCGCACGAAAAACAAGTAAAGGAAACATTATGCTCAAAATGGATCAGCACGATCCGTCTTTGTTTATTGTTTTTATTCGAGAAAAAAATATTCCTAATTTCAGCTACGATCCCATAGAGGCATTGCTAGGCACCACCGTTTGCATTAAAGGAAAGGTAAAAAAATTAGGTAAAACCCCAATGATGTTTATTGATAATGAAAAGGCAGTGCAGTTATATGAAGAAGATTAGTAACAATGGAAAATTGAAAGTGGAAAATGGAGAATTATTTTTTGAGACTGTGATAAAAATATAATATTTTGTTAGTGTTTTTTTTGTAAAATACCTTTATATTAAGTAATTCGTAATTCGTAATTCGTAATTCGTAATTCGTAATTCGTAATTCG
>JAHDHV010000105.1 GCA_020631155.1 Bacteroidota bacterium
GGTAATTCTTTCTTATCAAGAAAAAAAGGAAAAAAACGTAGGGAAAGGGAGACTTTTTAAGATTAAGGGAAATAGCTGTTATTATACGATTTCCCTCTTTTCTTGACACACACATTTCTAATTGTCAAGTACCACATAACGCATAGCTTTTTACCTACTAAAAATAGGCAGAAGGCTATGCGTTTTCTGTAAAAAAACTTTAGTTTTTACATATATTCAAAACAAATGAAAAAATTTATTGCTACTAATTTCTAAGCACTAACTTCTAACAGCCAAAAAGCTAAAAAGCTAAAAAGCTAAAAAGCTAAAAAGCTAAAAGTATTAAGCGTAAAATCCTCGCTATTTTTTAAATTATTTTCTGTATATTTGTAAAAGTTAAAAAAGGAAATTTATACACTACTTATCATTCAGCAACAACATTAAAAAACAACTTCATATATAAAACATTTTTTTTCACTAAGAAAACGAAAAGGAACACAACTATCTCACCTTTTCATTGAGCCTTTCTTTGCCAAAAGTATGCTCAATAGTAGAAACTAGTTATCTCATCACAACAGCTGTTCTCTATTTACAGCTTGAAATATTTACCCTTATCTGCTTAAGATTTAAGGTAAATAGATAGTGAACAGTTGAAAAACGACAAAAGATTATGGTCTTTCGATCCTCTCTAAAACAAGTTGTGTTAATCTTTTTATTAATGCTGTTTTCTAATGATTTTTTAGCTCAAAATCAAACCGTAAATAAGCTTGTCTTCACTCATTTAGAAACTACTCGTGCTGATTTCCAACTCACCAAAGCCGATATTGCGGATGTCATCATCACAAACCAGCACACTAGCAAAAGAAGCGGTATTACACATACTTATTTGCGTCAGCGTCACAATGGAATTGACATATATGGAGCAAACGCCAATGTGAGTATTGATAAAAATGGTAAAATAATCAGTTATGGCAATTCTTTTATTGGACATTTAAACAAAGCCATTACCTCCAAAACGCCTCATTTCAATGCTCAAAAAGCTATTTATCATGCAGCAGAAGCCTTGAATTTAACCATAGATGCCACACAACTCAAAATAATAGAAACACCAAATTCTAAAGCAGGTAAAATTGTATTTAGCAAAGGTGGTATTTCTAAACAAGAGATTCCCGTAAAACCCATCTATCAGCCTACTCAAAAAGGCGAGATTCGCCTAGCATGGGATTTATCCATCCAATTACTAGATACTGACGACTGGTGGAGTATGCGTATTGATGCTCAAACAGGAGCAGTTCTAAGTAAAAATAATCGAACAGTCACTTGTAGCTTTAACCATAAACAGTTGGACAATTGTGAATTACAAGAACACCAACACCAACACAGCAAAAAAATAAGGCAACTTAAAAAAAAGGGTACTTTTACAAAAGCCAAAAATATTATAGCTACTCCAAAACAGGCTGTTAACCGCCGCCCCCTGCCTAAAGCAAAGACAGCAAATTCAAAAACAATGCTTGCTGCTACTTATGAAGTCTATCCTGTACCAGTAGAAAGTCCAAATCATGGCTCTCGTACTACTGTAATAGAACCTTGGAACGATGCCCCTAATGCTTCCCCTTTTGGTTGGCATGATGATGATGGCATTGTTGGTGCAGATTATACCACTACAAAAGGTAATAATGCACTTACATATTATGTTAATAATGGTACAGGCACCCCTATAGATGGAGGGGCTGCTCTAAACTTTAGCTTTCCCATTGATCTTTGTAATCCCCCCAGCAGTTATAAAGAGGCATCCATAACAAACGTATTTTATTGGACAAATATCCTACATGATGTTTTGTACCAATATGGTTTTGATGAAGTAAGCGGCAACTTTCAGGAAAATAATTATGGTAATGCCAGTTTTGGAGAAAGTGACTTTGTGTATGTACATGTCCAATACTCCAGTTATGTTGATGCTGCAACCTTTTCTTCTGTTCCTGATGGTTCGCCCCCCTCAATGACTTTACACTTATGGACAGGAGGGGCACCGCCAACTTTTTCCGTTAATTCTCCTGCAAACATAGCTAATAATTATACCGTACAAGCAGCGAGTTTTGGTCCTGTAAGTGGCACCTATACAGGAAATTTGGTTAAAGCCCATGATGGTTCGTCATTCCCTACAGAAGCTTGTAATCCCTTAATCAATGGTGCTGTAATAAATGGAAATATCGCTTTGGTGGATAGGGTTAATTGTTACTTTCCAGATCAAGTATTAAATTGTCAAAATGCAGGAGCCATTGCTGTGCTAGTTTGCAATTTTGAGCCTGATAATGGGACAATTGGCATGTATGGACTTAGTACTGGAATAAGCATTCCTGCAGTTATGATGGGTAAAACAGACTGCGCCATCATACGCTCACAAATCCCTACAGTAAATGTCACTTTATCATTTCCTAATTGTTCTGTATATACCGATAGTGGGTTGGATAATGGAATCATTGCTCATGAATATGGCCATGGGCTTTCTAGCAGATTAGTAGGTGGTGCCAATACGGTAGATTGCTTAGACAACAGTGAACAACAAGGCGAAGGTTGGAGTGATTGGCTGAGTTTGCTCATGACAATGAAGGCTGGTGATATGGGAACAAATGGCAGAGGCATTGCTACTTATGCAAAAGGACAAGCAATTACGGGAGGGGGACTTCGCACCTATCCATATTCCACAGACATGAGCATTAACCCACATACTTATAACGATATTGCTTCGGAAATAATACCTCATGGTGTGGGTTCTGTTTGGTGCGCTATGCTCTGGGAAATGACTTGGAATTTGATAGATGAATATGGTTGGGATCCTGACCTATATAATGGTACAGGCGGCAACAATATCGCTATGGCTTTAGTTGTGGAAAGCCTAAAATTACAGCCTTGTAACGCTGGTTTTGTGGAAGCAAGAGACGCTATTTTAGCTGCCGATCAAGCCTTATATGCTGGTGCCAATGAATGTTTAATTTGGGACGCTTTTGCTAAAAGAGGGCTTGGATACAGTGCCGTTCAGGGTGACGCAGATAATAATAATGATCAAACAGAAGCTTTTGACACTCCATGCTGCACTCCTACCCTATGGTATGCTGATACAGATAATGATAATTACGGTGACCCCAACAATACTTTATCCGATTGCGCCCAACCAATAGGCTACATTATAGACAATACCGATTGTAATGACAACAATCCAAACATTAACCCAAGCGTACCAGAAATTTGTAATGGTGTAGATGATAATTGTGACACCAATACTGATGAAAACAACATTTGCAATATTATCAATTTTAAGCTTTTCTTAGAAGGCAATTATGCAGGTGCAAACAATATGACCAATACCTTAAATGCTAATGGCTTACTACCCAACACACAACCCTACAACACTGCTCCTTGGAATTATACTGGTACAGAAACCGTAAGCGATTGGCAGACCATTCCTAATGCTATTGATTGGATATTGATAGAAGCTAGAGACGCAACCAACAATTTTACTGTAGTAGAAACACAAGCAGCCATTGTTTTGGATAATGGCGAAGTAGTAGCTACTGATGGAAATACAGACCTTACCTTCAATACATTAACAGCAGGCAATAGTTACTATTTTGCCATTCGACACCGAAATCATCTGGATATTATGAGTAGCAATGCTACAGTTACTCCTGCCACTATAGATTTTACAACAATGGCAAATGTGATGAGTGGTCTAGGGCAAGTTATTAATTTGGGAAATGATGTTTATGGAATGTACGCAGGCGATGTCAATGCAGATGGCATCATCAATGTACAAGATTACAACCAGTATCTGGATGATTTAAATAATCTACCAACCATCAATCAATATTACCCTAGTGATTGCAATTTGGACAGCACACTAGGCACCAACGATTTTAACACCTATCAACCTAATGCCAGTAAAATAGGCATACACCAAATTAGATATTAGATTGTTTTTTTGGCTATTTAGCCTTTTAGATATTTAGATATTTAGATATTTAGCTGTTATACTAAAAACAGTTTAGAATCGTAATTTTTTATAGCCAAAGCCTATAAGGGTTGCTTCGGCCCGAGGTTCCACCTCGCCCCTGTAATCTAACAGGTGTGAGGCTTTGCCTCGCGCCGAACCAAATTTGTAGCCTCTGACTACACTGATAAAAACAAATAAAAAATTTAACAACTTTTATTTTTATCCTGTTTTTGGCATAGTAATCAGAAACTGGCAACAAATAATTACATTTCTAATTGTCAAATACCACATAACGCATAGTTTTTTACCTACTAAAAATAGGTAGACGACTATGCGTTTTTTATTTTTATCTGTATGGAAAATACAAAGTGTAGCTATATTTAGAATACTTTGTGTTTTTTTCCTGAAAAAATACTTTCAAAATTTACTGAAAATACGAAAAATTTTGAATTTCAAAAATTTTAGTTTAAATTGTAAACCGTAATCATTTAGCAATGTTTAAAAACGTGCAACATTTGAAACACAGCAATTTCTACTATCCCTGTACTTAAAACAAAATCCATATGAGTTTAGCCACATTCACCATTCACGACATAAAAGCCCCGATTGTCGAAGAATTAGCCTTATTTGAAAAAAAATTCAAGGAATCTATGCGAACCAAAGTCGCGCTTTTGGACAAAATACTGGGCTACATCGTTAAGCGCAAAGGTAAGCAAATGCGCCCAATGTTTGTATTTTTTACCGCTAAACTCGGCGGTGGTGTCACTGAGGCGACTTATCGAGGGGCTGCCCTTATCGAACTGTTGCATACCGCTACCCTCGTTCATGATGATGTGGTAGACGATGCCTATGAAAGACGCGGTTTTTTCTCTATCAACGCACTTTGGAAAAATAAAATTGCCGTTTTGGTGGGCGATTATTTGTTATCCAGAGGTTTATTACTGTCGGTAGATAATGGCGATTTTGGGCTGTTGCAAATTGTGTCAAAAGCGGTCAAAGATATGAGTGAAGGTGAATTATTACAAATTGAACGCAGCCGCCGCCTCAATTTAGATGAGGAAATTTATTATAAAATCATCCAACAAAAAACGGCTTCTCTAATTGCTTCCGCTTGTAGTGTAGGTTACTGCTCATCTAGTCCCGCCAACCAAAACAATGAAGAAATGCGGAAGATGGTTTGGGAATTAGGCGAAAAAATTGGCATTGCCTTCCAAATTCGGGACGATTTATTTGATCTCGGCAGTGAGCAAATCGGCAAACCCAAAGGTATTGATATTAAAGAAAAAAAGCTAACGTTGCCGCTTATCTATGCTATCAATCACGCAAGCAAAGCCGATAGACGCTACATCATTAAAACCATCAAAAAAGACCATAAAAACAAGGCCAAAGTAGCCGAAGTCATTGATTTTGTATGGAAAAGCGGTGGCATCGAATATGCACGCGAAGCCATGCATCAATACCGCAAAGAAGCGATTCAACTCCTACATCAATTTCCTAAATCGCCTTCTCGCAAAAGCATCGAACAGTTGATTTGGTTTGCTACCGAACGGAAGCGGTAAGTTTTTAGCCGTTGAAAGGTTGTAAAGTTACAAGGTTTTAAGGTTTTTGGAGGTTTTATTATTTTCAATGAGTTTTAAATCTAATATTTTTTTAGTCTGCCAATAAAAAACATACAAAATAAATTATAATTATTTCTACTTATATACTCGGCTTTCGCTGATTTCAAAATGAGAAAACAAGAATTTAAAATAGCCATCACCAAATACATAATTCATTAATTAACAGGTGTTTGTGTTTTTTAAAAGGGTTCGACCCCGCTGGGGTCGTGTAATCAGGTCATTATGTCCAGCTAACATACTTTGACCGCTCTGCGGTCATTGGATAAGTAAAATGACCCTAGCAGGGTCAAAGTATGTTAGAAAAAAGTGAAGGGAACTTCTTTGACCCCAGCGGGGTCACACCTTTTAAGGCTTGGAAAAAAACCATAAACTCCTGAAAACCAAAAGCTTAGTGAATTAGCTCAAGTAATTAAAACAAACGAATTATTATTTTACCTAATCTGCTTTTTTGCAAAATAAAATCAGCGAATAGCAAGGTATATATTATAAATGCAGTACACAACAAAATAATCTACCTGTATTTTTGTAAATTAATTAATCGTAATTTTAAGTACTCGCCTTGTAGGTGCTTAAAGTCATTATCCGTTGTCAACAATTCAAGCTTGTAAACTGATGCTGTTGCTGCAATCCATAAGTCATTTTTGCCCATATTCCTTGAAGTAAAATCCATCTTTTTTCCTTGTAATTTTCCCTGACTAAAAGCATCAACTTCAGCATAACGCTCTAAAATTTCCTCTGTATTCAAGTCGGCAATAAGAAAATCTGACAATGTGTTTATCATCTCTCTTAGTCTGCGTTTCCCCCATTTATTTTGCTTTGCTATAGATTTAAGTTCTCCGACACTAACAACTGAAATAATTAAATTATGCTCTCCTGACAGTAAGTTTAACTCCTTTTCAATCCGTCGTGATAGTTCATTATCTCGCAGATATATTAAAATAAGATTGGTGTCTAAAATATAATTCATTTACTCAACATTGATAAAAGGTCTTCTAATGGTTCATTAATATTCAACTTAGCTACTTTTTTGTAAAAAGTATTTTTAGTTATTGGCTTATATCCTTGCTCTTCTATCATTTCTGCAATTGTATTAGAACGTTTAATTGGTCTAATTGCAGCCCAAAATTTATCTTTTTTTCCTTCCGTTTTTTTGAGTAGTTCAATTTGTTGTTCTAGTTTAATTAAAGATTGCTCGTCAACTAAACCCATAATGTCTTGCACTAATTTCAACTGCCTATCTCTAAAATTTAATGTCATCTTCATTTTATTTAAGTTTAATAAGTACTTAGACATAAGACTAAGACGTGAGATAATCAACTCACTATTAACGATTTATGACAGAGCCAATAGTTGTTTAATTTTGTCTAGTTACTTAATTTAATAAAATAAACTTTTAATCTCAATTAGACAAATTATTTTTATTTTCTCCTTTACTTTCATCCAATAAAAAAAACCCCAAGACAATATCTTGGGGTTTTGTATCAACAAACGGTAGTTTATGGTAAAAAACTACTTTAAATTTTATCTATCTGTGTACTTCGATAAAGCCTTGTACATCGTCTTTACCTTCGATTTGTAGAACGTAGAAGTAGGTGCCATCTGGAACGTTTTTGCCTGTTCCTTTGTAAGTGCCATCCCAGAAATTGCTGGAACTGTAGTTGTCTACCTCGTATACTATATTGCCCCAACGGTTGTAAATCAACATTTTATTAACTGCATTTTCATCACAATCTACTCCGTCAATCACAAATACATCGTTCATGCTGTCACCATTCGGTGAAATCGCATTATAAGGCACAATATCACAACTTTCTGAGGTAATGGTAATGTAAGCCCAAGCTGTATCACATAAGTTCAAGCTATCACAAACAATATAGGCAAAACTATCTACCCCTGTATATCCAGCATTTGGCGTATAGGTAACTGTTCCATCCATATTGTCGGTCAACATACCGTTATCTGGCATATCTAAAATTTCTGTCAAGGTCAATAAAGCATCGTTTACGTCCGTATCATTGGCTAAAATGTCCAACAAAATACCGATGCCATCAGTAGTATTTCCTGTATCATCTTCGGCAACTGGTGGTTCTGGTGCTGCTAATACCGTAATGGTAACAACTGCTGTATCACAACCGTAACCATCATAACAAATGGTGTAAGTAAACTGGTCGGTGCCTGTAAATCCACTTGCTGGTAAATATTCTAAAGTTCCTGAACTTCCGGGTACTGGAATCACTCCACCATTGCTTGGTCCATTAATCACTGTTACTGTAACACCACCTACATCGCCGTTTGGAATGGCATCGTTAGCTGCAACATCAATTTGCACATTTTCCTCCTCAAAAGTAGTTGCCGAATCATCATTGGCTATTAAATCATCGGTTACTGTAATGATAACCGTTGCGTCATCACAGCCTGATGTTGGATCGCAGATTTGGTAGGTAAATTCATCTGTGCCTGTAAATCCATCATTAGGTATGTAAGTAAAGGTACCATCTTCGTTATTGGTTAATGTTCCATTGCTGACATTGCTAGTGACGGTAATGGTTAAGGCTGCCAAATCGGTGAAAGCATCATTGTCAGTAACATTGAAGGTAATTTCGTTGCCCGATTCTACACTTACATTATCATCTACTGCTATGATTTCATCAATAACCGTAATGACAATCATTGCTTGGTCGCAGAAGCCATTCACATCACACACTTCCACAAATACCGTGTCATTTCCTGCAAAGGTCGCATCGGGGCTGTATAAAATGCAGTTGGTACTTTCTACAACAGTATTGCCATTATTACCACCATCTGTAATGCTGATTTCGTAATCATCTCCATCAGGATCCGTAATATCCAAACAAACAGAAATTGGTGTATTTTGCTCTGTAACAGCCGCTTCATCTTCTACTGTTGGCGGAGCATTTACCGTAATGGTCACGGTTGTTTCATCACATAAAACAGGGTCGCCATCATCACACACTTCTACCGTAATCACTACATCACCTGTGGTTGTTGGTGCGATATAAGTCACACAGTTGGCATCAATTGAAGTTGTGCCTACATCTGGCGAAATATTGGTGATGCTGTAGCTTAGATTGTCATTGTCAGGATCGTCTGCTTCAAAGCAAATGGTGGAAGTAGAGCCTGTTTCTACAACAACGGCTGGTTCTGGCTCAATTTCAGGTGGATTATTGCCTGGACCGCTAACCGTTATTGTTATTGTTCCTGTATCGCAATTGCCATTTGGATCACAAGCTTGAACTTCTACCTCATCGCCACCTGTAAAGCCTGTATTTGGCACATATTCAATGCAATTATTGTTCACAATAGTAGCCGTCCCATTATTTGCTGCATTGACAATGGTTAAGGTGTAGGTCTCCCCTTCTGGCTCAACCACAGATACGCAAATGGTGTCCGTTGTTTCATAAGCAACTGTTACCGTAGCATCGCTTACAACTGGCGGCTCATTGGGTTCTTCGCTCACTGTTATAATTACTCTCGCTTCATCACATAAAGCAACAGGCATTACATCATCACAAACACGCACTATTACAGTATCTGTTCCTTCAAAGCCCGGATTCGGTGTGTAAGTAATACAACTATCAGAAGTTACTAATCCATTGCCATTGCTGGCTTGTGCCAATACGCTTAATGTAAAGTCATTTCCATCTGGCTCTGTAATATCTAGGCAAATGGTTGTTGGCGTTTCAAAAGGCGTTGTTGTGGTTACATTTTCTACAACAGGCGCATTATTTGGCTCTGGCTCTACGGTAATGAAAACATTTGCCGTATCACATAATTGTGGTGTACCATTATCACAAACAACTACTTGTAAGCTATCATTTCCTGAAAAACTCACATTGGATGCATAATTAATACAAGTATTATTCGTAACAGCAGCACCGCCATTATCAGGGGGATTAATAATAGTTGTAGTATGTGTATCGCCTGAATCGGGATCCGTTACATCCAAACAAATGGTGGAAGTGGATTCATAAGGAACGCTTACGGTGGTATCTGGTACGCTAGGCGGTAAATTCGTTGGTGCTTGAATGGTTACCACAACGGTTGCTTGTGTACAAAGATTAAACGGATCGCAGACTAAGACGGTGAAATTATCGCCTCCTGTATAACCTGCTGGTGGTACATAATTGACGCAATCTGTATTTACTACTGCCACTGAACCGCCGTTAAATGGCCCACCATTTATGCTTAATGAATAACTTTGGCCATCTGGCTCAGTAATATTCATACAAACTTGAATCGGCGTTTCATAAGGAGTTGTTACATTTTCATCCAATACAATCGGTGCTTGATTCAATGGAGGTTGAACATCTACATAAATGTAAGGGGTAGCACAATTGTTGGGATCGCCATCGCAAATTTGTAGTTGAATAGAATCCCTTCCAAAGAAATCGGCATTAGGCGTATAACTAATACAACTGTCATTAGATAAAGTAGCCATACCATTTGCAGCCTGTACAATGATAGTGGTATTGAAATCCGTATCATTGGGGTCATAGATTGGCAAACAAACCTGAATTGGCGTTTCAAATGGTGTTGTTACTGTGGTATCAGGTGCTACTGGCGGTTGATTTTGGAATAATACGGTAATAAATATCGTTGCCGTATCGCATAGTCCATAAATATCACAAGTAACAATTTCAATTTGGTCAGAACCATCATAAGTTGGATTAGATGTATAGGTTAAACAGCCATTGTTATCTACTGTTGCACCGCCGTTGAATGGCCCATTATTGATGGCTAAATCGGTCGCATGTCCATTTGGATCGCTAATTGTTGGGCAAATTTGCAAGGCTTGACCTGAAACTGTTGTGATGGTCGTATCATTTGCAATTGGCGCACTATTAGGTGCTACATCAATAACAACTGTAGCGACATCGCACAATGCATTTGGATCGCAGAATACTAATTGAATCGTATCCGTTCCAGAGAAGCCAGCATCAGGCGTATAATTAATGCAAGTAGTATTGACATTAGAGTAGCTACCATTAGCTGGTAATTGTAGAGGTGATGTTTGGATAATCACTTCACCATCTGGTTCTACGACTGGTAAACAAACTTGAATTGGCGTTTCAAATGCCGTTGTTACTAAGGTATCTGGCGCAATTGGCGGCATATTTGGTTTTTCCAATACATTAATCGTCACTGTACCTGTATCACACAAACCTTCATCATCACAAACTTCAATTGTTACCACATCTTGACCAACAAAACTCGCATCTGGCGTATAAGTAATACAAGTATCGCCTGTTGCTAAAACAGCATTTCCATTGCTGCCATTGGTAGGTATCGTTGTGACAGTTGGATCGTTATCTGGTTCAGAAATATTTAAACAAACCAAAATAGGTGTTTCAAAAGAAGTTGTCACCACTGTATCGCCAACAACGGGCGGTTGATTTGGTAGTGGTGCAGCTACATTTACTGTCACAATTCCCTGATCGCAATTTCCTTGATTGTCACAGACTTCTACCGTAATCACATCCGTTCCTATGAAGCCAGCATTTGGCGTATAAGTAATGCAAGAATTGTTGTTGTCATCTACTGCCACACCGCTTGATGCATTATTGAGAATGGTAAAGGTAATCGGATCGCCCTCTGGTTCTACAATTGGCAAACAAACTTGAATGGCTGTTTCATAAGCTGTATTCACAGTCGTATCTGGAACAATTGGTGGCAAGTTGGTAGCTCCCAATACTTTTATCGGAATCAAAATGGTATCACAATTGCTAAATACATCACAAACTGCCACATATACACTGTCATTTCCTGAATAATTATTATTTGGTGTATAGGTTAAACAACTGTCGTTGTCTACCATTGCGCCACCGCTAAATGGACCGCTCACCACTGCAATATTAAAATCATCTCCGTCTGGGTCTGTAATGCTTAGACACAATTGGAAATCAGTATTAAAGGCTGTGCAAATGGTGGTATCCTGTGCAACAGGTGGATCATTTTGCGGAGTAGGTACATTAATGAAAATATTGGCATTGGTGCAATTGTTGTTGCTGTCGCAAACTGTTACCTGAATATCATCCATACCTGAGAAATCTGTATTTGGCGTATAGGTTACACAGCTATCATTATCAATCACCACTGCCCCATTATTTGGATTATCTAAAATGGAGAAAGTTGTTGTTTCGCCATCCAATTCTGTGATGTCCATACAAACTTGAATCGGCGTATTTTGTGGTGTTGTGACTGTGGTATCTGGAACAATTGGCGGATTGTTTGGTGGTGCCAAAATATCCACACAAACTGATACCTCACTACAAGAATTGTGTTCGTCACATACCTGCATTTGCAAGCTATCGCGCCCCACAAAGTTTACATTTTGAATGTAAATAAAGCAGCTATCATTACTAATTTGAGTGCTACCACTCATCGGAGCTACCAATTCTGCAATGCTATAGGCATCACCATTTGGCTCTACAATATCCAAGCAAATGTAAATCGGTTGATTAAAAGTTGTCACTAAACAAGTATCGGCAACCACAGGCGGCGCACTTGGCAAGACCGTAATAACTGTTATTGCGGTATCACATAAACCTAAGGGATCACAACTCTCTGTTACAATTGTATCTATACCTGTGAAATCATTATTTGGCGTATAAGTGATGCAGCTATCGGCTTCCGTTGCGGTACCATTGCTTGGTAAAGTTAATATGGTTGTTATTGTATTATCTCCGTCAGGATCGCTTACATTCAAACAAACCGTAGTTGCTGTTTCAAATGGCGTTGTCACTGCCTCATCAGGCGAAACAGGCGGTTCGTTTGGTTCTTCCAATACGGTGATGGTTATTGTAGATGTATCACATAAACCAAGCGGATCACATACCGTAATCGTAGTTACGTCTGTTCCTGTGAAGTTGACATTTGGTTGATAAACTACGCAACTGTCATTAGCAATTGTAATACCGCCATTGGTAGGAGCTGTCAATTCTGTCAGAATAACATTATCGCCATCTGGCTCAACAATATTTAAACATACTCCAATAGCTGTTTGGAAAGCTGTTGTAACTGCCGTATCATTCACCGTTGGTGGGCTATTGAATACGTTAAATGTAATGGTAGTTGTATCACATTGACAGTCATCACAAACCAATATTTCTGCAAAGTCAGTTCCTACAAAGCCGGCATTAGGTGTATAATTGACACAGGTGTCGCTATTACTGATGGATAAAATACCATTGTCTACATTATTGATTAAGTTAGTTGTTAAGGCATCACCATCGGGGTCGCTAATGCTAAAACAGCCACTTACCGAATTTTCATATAAAGTATTTAAGGTAATGTCACCCGCTACTGGTAATTGATTGGATAATACATCTAGTAAGACTTGTACTGTATCGCAATGTGTGCCTGCTGTTCCTCCTAAGGATTGTGAAGGATAAAGCGAATCACAAACATAAACGCTAAATTGATCGGTACCTGTAAATCCTGCATCTGGCGTGTAACTTACTCGAATACTGCTTAAATTGCTTAATGTACCATTACTAGGCGTACTTGTGGTAATATTTAATGCATCATCAGCATCAGGATCATTGGCTGTGGGGAATAAAACAATGCTTGTAGAACCAACGCAAATTTCTCTTTGAAGCGTATCTTCTGCCCAGGTAGGTGGTAAATCACAATAAACAATAGTTGTAGAAATATTGTCGCATAAATCCCCTGCACACACTTGAATATCTAAGGTATCGCTTCTCGCTCCAGAAAATGCCGAAGTGTATTCAAAACAGGTATCATTTACAAAAGTAACATTACTAGATAATTCTGTAGTTACATCAAAAGCCAGAGGATCACAACCGCCGTAGGTTGCCTCTAAACAAATTCGCACCGCATCAAATCGCTTGGCACAATACAATGGATTGACCGCTTGTAAAACTGGTGCCTCCGCAGGACGCACATTGATGGTCACTTGGTCTTCGGAAGTACAACCTGTCGCGCTATTGGTTACTTGAACGGTATAAGTCGTTGTTGCTGTTGGTGTTGCAGTAGGATTTTGAATATTTGCATCATCTAAGTCTGTAGCTGGTGTCCATACATATGTACTGCCACCTAGCGCATTTAATTGTACAGATTCGCCTGAACAAATCGTTTGGTCAGGACCAGCCTGTGCGAAACCTGCTGAATTGACAAATACCGTCACCTCATCCGTATTCGTACAGCTTGCATTTCCATTGGCATAAGTCACTGCAACCGTATAAGTTGTTGTGGAGCCTGGCGTAGCTACAGGATTTTGAATAGCTGCATTGTCTAAGCCCGCGCTTGGTGTCCATTGGTAAGTCAAACCACCTGATGAAGCATTTAACTGAACACTACCACCTTCGCAAATCGCCACATCCGAACCTGCACTTGGCACTGGATTTACTCGTACATGCACTGATGCCGCACCATCACAGCCCAATGAATCAACATAAGCCAAAGTATAGGTAATGTCTGTTGTAGTATAAGTTGTTGGATTTAAAGTATCCTGTGCCGATAAACTTACAAAAGGAGTCCAAGTATAGGTGCTTGCATCTGTTGGAACACCTATGATGTTTAACACAGAAGTATCACCCAAACACAAATCAATGGTATCCACTGGCAAGGTCGGATAAGCTTCTTGAACAATTACCTCTACTGTTGCCGTACTGCTACAGCCTGTCGCCGCATTAGATACGGTGACCGTTAAAGTAGTATTCGTAGTTGGTGTTACAAATGGGTCAGCTACATTAGGATTGGATAAAATGTTGGCAGGAGTCCAGCTATAGGTATCGCCACCAGAGGCTAATACTCTTACTGAATCGCCTTGGCAAACTCTTACCGTACTATTGGCAACCGTAGCCACAGGAACAGGATTTACAGTAACAGTTACCAAGCCTGTATTTTCACAACCTGTTGTAGTATCTTCAACTTTTATAAAATAAGTCGTTGTATTTGCTGGAGCTAAGGTAAAAGTGTTATTTGTTGCATCACCTGTAGCCACCACATCACTGAAATTAGCATCAGTAGCTATCGTTATATTATCGGCAGGATTAACTGTAATTGTGGTTTGTTCGCCTTCACAAATTGCTATATCAGAAGTCAATAAATCCAAAGAAGGTAGCGGATTAACTTGAATTGTTACCGTATCTGTCACACTGCAACTATTTCCATTACTCCCAACAAAAATATAAGTGGTTGTAGCTGTTGGATAAGCGGTAAATGTTAAATCTGTAGATAAAATATTGTTTGGATCATTTTCTGCAATCCAATAGTAATCACAAGTATTGCTTGTTGCTGTTAACACAACACTATCTGCCTCACAAATTACATCTTGACTAACTGGTATAATATCTACTGAAATCGGAAGAACAGATACTTGATCAACATAGTAATACGCGATGCCTGCTCCTGTTTGCCCCACTAAAATGGTATTGATGCTATCGTCTATTACTTCAAAATTACCGATGGTTAAATACTGATTAGCAGAGGTAGCTGTAAAACTAGCTGTTACTTCTGTCCAACCGCTTTTGTTGGTAATAATTTGGAAAACAGGATTTTTAATTTGA
>JAHDHV010000639.1 GCA_020631155.1 Bacteroidota bacterium
AAAACCTTACAGTTTTGTAATTTTCCAAACTCCAAAAACCACTATACAATTGACGATGATTTCAAAAAAAATAATTCCCCTATTATTATTGAGTTATCTATGTTTACATTGCTTTAGCAGTTGTCAGCAGTTGAGCGAGCAGGCAGCGGAGCAGGTCGTAGAAAAAATAAAACCCAAAATAGCGACAGAGGAAGATTATTATGAATTTGCGGAAGAACTGGAAACGCGCATCAACGAGCGCGATCCTAGCTTTTTTAATGAACACTTTGACCTGTCTAATATCTTGCAAAATCTAGTTACAGAGGTTGCTGCTCCTGATAGCTTTAAAACGGGCTTTATCAATGGGGTGGAAAAATCGCTGAATATAGGCGAGCAAATTGTGGGCTCTTTAGGGATTGAAGGTAATTATAAGTTACTGAGAATCAATAATTTCCCTGAAAGACCAACCGCAGTTTTCCGCTTGATTTCTCGTGAAGGTCTCAACTACCACGAAATTTACCTCAACCAGCCAGAGGAAGGGGATACTACCATCCAAATTCAGGATTTTTACATCTACATGGGGGCGCAAGTATTTAGTACAACTTTAAAAAGATTGTACTTGTCGTCTTTGCCTGATAGTACCAATGCAAGCATTACTAGCAAAAAAGATACTAGCACTGTGGAAAAGGCTTTTGTGAGTCATCTGTCTGAAATTGAGGAGATTGGAAAAATGATTTTGAACGAAAGCCACAATAAGGCTTTGGACAAAATTAATTCGCTGCCACAGATTTTGCAAAAGGACAAGATGATTCTCATTATGCGCGTCAATGTTGCCTTTAATGCGGATAGCCTATTGTATGAACAAGCGGTGGCTGATTTCAAAAAATACCATCCCAAAGACCCTGTTATTGAGTTGATGGCGTTGGATTTTAGCTTTTTGAAAGGCAATTATACCCGTTCTTTGGTGGCTATTGATCATTTAAATGAAAAGGTGGGTAATGATCCTTATCTCAATGTGATGAAGGCAGATATTTACCAAGATTTAAAACAATGGGATACTGCCGAAAAGCTGTTGCATCTTGCTATTGAGGAAGAGCCTGATAATGAGGAAGCTTACTGGAGTTTGGTTTTATTGTATTTGGATCAGGAAAAGTATCCCGAAACGGTAGAAATTTTTGGTACCATGTATGAAAAATTCCAACTGAATCCCGCCGAAACGCTCATCAAAGACCAGTATCAAGAATTTTGGAGTTCAGATGCTTATAAACAATGGGCAGAGATGCACCCAATTAATGAAACGATTTCGCAGCCGTAGCTGGAAGTTAGATATTTGGCTTTTTAGACTTTTGGCTTTTTAGCCATTATTTAATAAAAAAACAATTTTAAAAGCTTGGTTTTTATCGTTAGGGAAACAGTAAAAACCAAGCTTTTTCTTTTTTTATAATTTCTTATTCATTTTCTTTTCTAATCTGCTTAATGGTTGATTGTTGTACACCTGTTTTTTGTAAAATTTCGAGGATAAAATCACTTTTACCTGTTACATAAGCATCAATGTCGTGTGGGAATTGCTTGGCCAAACGCTGTTTTAATGCGCCATAAGCTTCCACTGTTTCGGGATGTGCTCGCAAATAATCCCTGAATTTTAGGTGATTGTTTAAGCCGATGCTTCCCTCTGGACAAACATATAAATGATGCGCCATCCAAGTCTTAGCAGAGCCGTCTTTAGGGGTTTTTTCATCAGTCCGCTTGAATGCCTCACGCCCTGTAATGCCTAAATCGCCAACATGCTGATAGCCCAAAGTTGCCAATTGTTGAATGACATAAGGCAGTTTCTGCCCTTTTGCGTCAATAATCACATCCAAATCAATGATGGGTTTTGCTTTTAAGCCTATTATAGAAGTACTGCCCACATGCTCAATTGCAAGAATATGACCATCCAATACGGTCAACAAAACCGCTTTTAATGCTTCAAATTCTGCTTGCCACTTAGGGTCATAATCCACAACAACAATGGTTCTTTTTTTCATTATTGAACAAAACTTGTTGAATTATTGATTATCTCAAATCTCGTGTCTAAAATCTCCCATCTAAAAAAATCACATTCCCAACTCACAACTGACGGCTGTACCTGTCACAACAACCATTAACATACCTTGCCCAACTGTGGCGTAATTCAGGTCAATTCCAACAATGGCATCTGCGCCGATTTGTTCTGCTTGGTCTTGCATTTCTCGGAGTGCCGTATTTTTAGCTTTTCGCAGCACCTTTTCATAAGAGCGCGAGCGACCACCAAAAAAGTCGCGAATACTTGCAAAAAAGTCCTTAAAAGCATTCGCCCCGATGATGGTTTCCCCTGATACTAAGCCTATATATTCCGTAATTTCATAGTTTTCTAGTTGACTAGTGGTTGTTAAAATCAT
>JAHDHV010000640.1 GCA_020631155.1 Bacteroidota bacterium
AACCAACTCAACATTCAAAGAAACTATTGTTTTAATTTGTGTACCCTTTTAAAATTTCTAACAGTCTAAACAACCAAATAGCAATTTTAGAAACAAAGTGTTAGGATAAAAATGAAACATACCAAAAACAGCCTCTAAGCCACATCAAAAACAGCCTTAAACAAGTTCGCCATATAAATCGAACTCTGAGCAATCCGTAATTTTTACATTGGCAAAATCACCAACTCGTACAAAATGCTTGGCTGCATCTACCAGCACCTCATTGTCTACTTCTGGAGAATCATATTCCGTGCGGCCGACAAAGTGGCTTCCATCTTTACGGTCAAATAATACTTTAAAGGTTTTTCCTATTTTTTGTTGATTGATGGCGAAGGAAATATCTTGTTGAATATCCATTAAATAGGCGGCGCGCTCGGCTTTCACTTCCGCTGGAATATTATCAGTAAAATGCTGACCGCCATAGGTGTTTTCTTCATGAGAATATTGGAAAATACCCAAACGCTCAAAGCGACTTGCTTTAATAAAATCGGCGAGTGCTTCAATATCGGCTTCTGTTTCATCGGGAAAACCGACCAAAAGTGTTGTACGCAGACCAATATTGGGCATTTTTTCCCGAATACGGTCTATCAAATCATAGGTTTCTTGTTGTGTAATCAATCGCCGCATTTTTCCCAACATATGATCGCTAATGTGTTGCAAGGGCATGTCCAGATAATTGCAAATATTGTCGTATTCTTGCATTACATCCAACACATCCAACGGAAATTTATAGGGATAAGCATAGTGTAGACGTATCCATTCCAGCCCTTTCACTTGTGCTAACTGACGAAGTAAATCTGCTAATGCACGTTTTTTATAAATATCTAAACCGTAGTAAGTCAATTCCTGAGCAATCAACATGATTTCTTTCACTCCATTGCGAACCAAATTTTTTGCCTCTGTTACCAATTGCTCAATAGGTTTGGAAACATGCTTTCCGCGCATCAAAGGAATGGCACAAAAAGAACAAGTACGATTACAACCTTCCGAAATTTTTAGGTAGGCATAATGGGCAGGTGTTGTCAACAAGGAACGTTCTCCGATCAACTCGTGACGATAGTTTGCTCCTAATTCTTCTAATAAAAAAGGGAGGTCTAAAGTGCCAAAATAGGCATCTACTTCGGGGATTTCTTTTTCCAGATCATCTTTATAACGCTGTGATAGGCAGCCTGTTACATACAATTTATTGATTGCTCCTGCACTTTTAGCAGAAGCGTATTGCAAAATGGTATCGATAGACTCTTGTTTAGCAACATCAATAAATCCGCAAGTATTCACAATCACAATATTGGTATCTTTTTCATGTTGTTCATGTGCAACAGCAATACCATTACCTTTCAACTGTTGCATCAATACTTCGGAATCTACTAAATTTTTAGAGCAGCCCAAGGTTACTACATTGACTTTCTTTTTTTGATGTGCTTTTGTTTTCATGCTTGCTTTTAATCAACTATAATTCTTCGCTATCTATAACCTCTTCTTCTGTGCTAGTGGTTTCTTCTGGTTTGTCGTGAGTAACTTCTCCTTGTGAGGTATGTCGTTTAAATAAGCTATCCACAAATTCTCTTTTATTAAAAATTTGCAGTTGTGTAGCTCCTTCTCCTACACCGACATATTTGATGGGTACTTTCAATTGATCGGCGATACTGATAACGACACCGCCTTTTGCCGTACCATCTAATTTGGTGATGGCTAAACAAGTAACATCTGTGGCTTTTGTAAATTCTTGCGCTTGTAATAAAGCGTTTTGCCCAATAGAACCATCCAAAACCAATAATACATCATGTGGAAAATCAGAGTCTATTTTTTGCATTACTCGCTTAATTTTGGACAATTCATCCATCAAGTGTTTTTTATTGTGCAAACGCCCTGCGGTGTCTACGAATACCACATCCGCGCCTTTAGAAACCGCCGAATTAACAGTATCATAAGCAACCGCTGCGGGGTCAGAACCCATTTTTTGCTTTATAATTTCGGAATCGGTACGCTCTGCCCAAATTTCCAACTGCTCGATGGCAGCAGCGCGAAAAGTATCAGCAGCACCGAGTATTACTCGTTTACCCATACGCTCAAACTGATTTGCCAGCTTACCAATGGTAGTCGTTTTACCTGCTCCATTTACCCCGACAACCAGCATTACATAAGGCATCCCACAGGTATCTGGAAGTTCAAAGTCGGTGTAGTCAGGAGTATTATTTTCGGTCAATAGTGCTACAATTTCATCGCGCACCATTTTGTAAACTTCTTCTACTTTGAGGTATTTGTCACGAGCAGCTCGCGCCTCTAGTCGTTCAATGATCTTGATGGTTGTATCTAGGGCAATATCGGAGGTAATCAATGCGCCTTCAATTTCGTCT
>JAHDHV010000641.1 GCA_020631155.1 Bacteroidota bacterium
ACAAATCCACCACAATGACAAGCCCCCCCCAACATAATACCACCAAAGCTACAAATCCGAAATCCAAAGTCTCAAGTCTTATATCTTACATCTTATATCTTACATCTAAACCCTACCATCTCCTCCTAAACATCCGCAACAAAGCCTACGATTGGGGAATTTTCAAAAGCGAACAATCAGCCATTCCAAGCATAGTTGTTGGAAATTTAACTTTAGGTGGAACAGGAAAAACCCCTCATATTGAGTACTTTATACGCCTTTATCAAAAGCAATACCAAATAGCTACTTTAAGTCGAGGATATAAGCGAAAAACGACTGGCTACCACTTAGCAACTGCCGAAAGCACCGCCGCCGATATTGGCGATGAACCCTATCAATTAAAACAAAAATTTCCCGAAATTACCGTTGCGGTAGGCGAAAAAAGAGTAGCAGCCATTCAGCAATTAGCCAAAGACCGCCCCGAAACGCAGTTGGTATTATTAGACGATGCCTTTCAACATCGCGCATTAAAAGCGGATGTCTACCTATTGTTAACCGACTATCACCGCCTTTTTACACGTGATGCCTTAGTCCCTGCTGGAAGATTGCGAGAGCCAAAATCGGGCTATCGGCGAGCTGATGTAATTATTGTTACCAAATGTCCTACAACACTTTCCACCTCCGAAAAACAAAATATTATCCAAGAAATTCAACCTTTTCCCAAGCAAAAAATACTTTTTTCTTACCTAAAATATGGCAATCCCTATGCATTTACTAGGAAAAGAAATATCTTCGTATGGAAACAAGAAATGGATGTTTTATTGCTCTGTGGTATTGCAAATCCTAATCCTTTAACGAATTATTTGGAACAGAAAGTAACGACAGTTTATCCTTGTTTTTTTCCAGATCATCATACTTTTTCTAAAAAAGATTTAGAAACTATTACACAACAATTTCAACAAATTTCTAACCAACAAAAGGTGATTATCACTACAGAAAAAGATGCTGCACGTTTGCAAAAGCATCAACAATATTTCAATAAACAGCAACTACCCATTTACTGTTTACCTATTGAAGTTGTTTTTTTAGAAGAAGAAGAAGTTAATTTGAAGTCTTTTTTAAATTTAAAGTTAAACTTTAACTAAAGTTTTTTAATGATTTGATTTTCAATTGTTTATTTTTTAAAAAAAACAAAAAAGACTATGGCAAAAAAGAGAAAAAAGAAACGTAGTCACCATACAATATTATCCCCTAAGAAGTACATTATGAGCAAGGCTCGCAAACTGCCCTTTTTTGAGTGTTGGATAAATAATAATTGGCAGGAATTGGGTATAGCAACCGTTTTAGTCGCTCGCTTACAACCTAGTGGAAAAGTTATTGTTGCAGGTTACCTTGTGGATATTTACTGTTTGGGTGTGAAAGATGCATTAACTAGATTTAGTATGTCTGTTGATGAATTTAGGGAATTTGTTTTTAGTTTTTGTGAACGAATGGGAGCAGAAGCTGAAGAGTGTACGCCTGCTTTTGCACAAAATTTGGTCTATGGAGCAGTCGAATATGCCGAAGATTTGGGCTTTAAACCGCATAAAGATTACGATTTTACACGCTACATCCTAGACCCTGCCGATGAAATTGAGTACATAGACATTGAGTTTGGTAAAAATGGTAAACCTTTTTTAGTACGAGGACCTTTTGATGATTTTGAGCGCAATATTGCCATTCTAAATCGCACTGTTGGCGAGGGCAATTATCACTTTATGACTCATATAGGGGACATGGAAGATGGTGTTTTCGAGTAATTTTAGACTTTTGAAATTATTAATAAGGAATTAATTATCTCACGTCTCCTGTCTCCAATTTTATATCTAAATACATAACTTTTTCTAAATCAATTTAATAAATGGAGAACCTTCTACAAAAATTACAAGAAGCGGTTGCTTTTATACAACAACAAACAGACTTTAAACCTACCTATGGCATCATCTTAGGCACTGGGCTAGGCAATTTGGTTGGAGATATAAAAATAGCCCATCAAATTGACTATACCGATATTCCACATTTTCCCGTTTCCACAGTAGAAAGCCATTCGGGGAGTTTGATATTTGGACATTTGGGAGACAAACCCATTGTAGCGATGAAAGGACGATTTCACTATTATGAAGGCTATAATATGAAACAAGTTACCTTTCCTGTTCGTGTGATGAAACTATTAGGCATCGAAAAACTGTTTATTTCCAATGCAGCAGGTAGTGTAAATGCTGATATTGAGGAAGGCGATTTGATGATTATTAAAGACCATATTGACCTGCAAAAAGAAAATCCTTTGGTTGGACACAACTATAGTGAATTGGGACCTCGTTTTCCAGATATGAGCGAACCCTATAATTTGGA
>JAHDHV010000106.1 GCA_020631155.1 Bacteroidota bacterium
TATGTTTGTTATGCATAAAGATAACATTAGTCACTGTAAAGCCATTATTTTTTCATAAAAAAAAGAAATTATCCAAAATTTTTGATAAAAAAATGATAAAATGATATTTCTCAAACAACAATAAACTTGACAATGGTACATTAAGAATATCCTTGATATTTCTCCTAATACTTTAATTTTAAAATTGCTTTTTGGCTATTTAGCTGTTAGCAATCAGAAACTAAAGAGCATAAACTAGTAACAACTAATTACTTTTTCTAATTGATTTAACACACTGACTATCATTCACTTATAAAGAGTGTGACGACTAAGGCCTTCGTTACATAAATTATTAAAAAAGGAAAACCGCTATGAAAAAAATGCCTAGTCACGAATCAATAAGTAATGCGGAAATAATAAGTTGAACCAGTCGCCTTTGCTATTTTGTCCTGTACTTCGTTGAAAAGCCTCGCCGTAGCTCCGCTATGTCTATGTTTTTCGCCTTGTACAAAACAAAATCACTTTAGCTTTATGGTTCAACTTATTATTGTAGAATTACTAATCTACAAATCAACGTTTTCGATAATACTCATTTAGTTAAATCAATGCTTTTTTTTTGAAAGAAAAGTCTAATGTACCATTGTCAAATAAAATAAAACATTTAATTTAATCCCCTTCATTAAATAACGCTCGAAAATTTTCCATTCGCCGCCTATTGGTGCCTAAATCGGAATAACCAATGCGTGAAGCCGAGCGAAAATGAATCACCTTATTGGCATCATCTATATAAAATTCTACATCATCTATAAATTTCATCAATGAGGTAGCGAACTCCACATATAAATAACTGTCTGTTTGGGTAATAATTTTAGTGCGAGGCACATTTTTAACCGTTTTTACCAACTTTTGCATTATCTGTGACATTTCTCCTTCATAAGTTAGTGGAGCAATCTTCGCTTTTTCCGACTTGCTTTGGGTAGATACACAATTGGGTGAATTGGGGCAGGGAACTAATTTTTGCTCGACAACTCCCAGGTTTATAGGGCGAGTACTCGCACAAGAATCCAATAATATTATCCCTAATAATGAAATGACAAACAGTAAACTTTTCATAACCAGTATTATTTCTCTTTTAGATTTGAGATGGGAAAATAATTCAAATTAGGAATACCTTATGGCTCGTCCCCCCCATCTTAAATCTTATATTTTATGATAAAAAAAGGCTCAATTGCCAGAAGCATTGCGCTACCTGAACAATTGAGCCTATTAATATATCAATATTTGCTGGAAAAAGTTAACTATTTTGCTTCAAAATAGTATTGAATATCTGGTTTAATTTTATTTTTTAAAACTTATATGCACAGCTATTTTTACAACTGGTTATAAAGTGTTAATCAAAAGTACTTTGTTGATTTATTTAACTTTCCTTAAGCTAATAAAAAAAAACAATACAACTTTAATAATTATTTTTCGCTATTACTAAAATCCACCGTTGGTACTTTTTCAGTGCCTGGATCAGATTCAAAGTAACCTTTTTTATCAAAGCCAAAAATACTGGCTGTAATCACACTCGGAAAAACGCGAATCTTTGTATTGTAAGCACGTACTGCATCATTAAAGCGTTTGCGCTCTACGGAAATACGGTTTTCTGTGCCTTCTAATTGCGATTGTAAATCTTTGAAACCCGCCATGCTTTTCAAGTCAGGATAACGCTCCGATACCATCATCAAACGAGACAATGCCGAGCTTAAACCGTCTTGTGCTGCCTGAAATTTTTTCAACGCATCAGGTGTAATATTTGTCGGGTCAATAGTAACACCTGTCGCTCTTGAACGTGCATTAGTTACCGACTCTAAAATATCCTTCTCCATTTGAGAAGCCCCCTTTACTGTACTCACCAAATTGGGGATTAAGTCCGCGCGCCGTTGATAGGCATCCTCTACATTTGCCCACTGTCCAACAACACCTTCCTCTAAACCTACCATACCATTGTAGCCACAAGAAGTAAAAGAAAATGCAATGATGATCATTGCTGCAAATTTGACAAATTGTTTGGTCATATTAATTGTTTGTTTTTTTTAGGAATAAAAAATAATGAATTGGTCACCAAAATATTGAGACATAAGATGTGAGACTAGAGATTTGAGACAAATTTATCATCAAAATCTTAGTTATGCTTCATTTATGCTAAACAGTTTCTCATCTGCACTATAATAAAGATTTTGTTTGAAATTGTTAAAATGTTGTTAATCAATTTTTTATAAAAAATAATAGTGCTTTTATTACTCAATATATTTGTAGGTGATGTCACAATAACACAACAATTGGAAGGTAAAAATAGATGTCAAATAGGCTAAATAGTTAGGTTTAATAGATGTAAAATGGGAGATGTAAGATTTAAGGTAAAGTTTTTATTATCAAAATTTTACTATGAATCTAATTGTCAATTATTTTTTTAGTTAAAAATGGGCAAATAAAAGATGAGTTAGTAGTTTCCATTCTTATCAATTCACTTAACTATAAAATTAGTTCCCGAATAGTGAAAAAACAATACATTTTTTTTTACCTAAAATAAAAACATTTTTAGAATTTTAACCAAAAAATGAACAATAGCCATTGCTATGTTTATATTTAAGGACTTAGACATGAGACCTTGACAATGGTAAATTAGGGATATGTTTGATAGTACTCCTGATACTTTAATGGTAAAATTGCTTTTTGGCTATTTAGCCTTTTAGATATTTAGCTGTTATAAATGAGAAGCTGGCAATAATTAACTGCATTTTAAATATCATTTAACTTGCTGATTACTAAGCACTTATAAGAGACATGATGGCTAAAGCTTCCGTTATGAAATTCATCTAAAAAGAAATTAAAAAGCCCAAAAACGAATCACTAATCTACTAATCACGAATCCACGAACTGTCAAAGTAGGCATAAACTGTTAGGTAGAAAAACTCAGTATTTGAAATATACCTAACTTTGCAACCTTCCAAACTCCAAAAATAACACACATTATGAATGAACCACAACAGCCGATGCTTCGGCTTTTCCAATACTTGCGAAGCTATTATTTAAAATTTTCCTACGCCATTTCTTATAGCGTCCTCAACAAAATCGCTGACCTCGCGCCTCCGCTACTCATCGGTTGGTTGGTAGATATTGTCAGTCAGCAAACCCCGACTTGGATCAGTTGGACAACAGGCAGCAACGATATTTGGACGAATGCTATTTTCATTGCCGTCCTTATCATCATTATTTTTGCGATTGAAAGCTTTTTTGAATGGGCTTATCAATATCAGTTTATGACCCTTGCCCAGCGCGTGCAACATGACTTGCGAATGGATGCTTACCAACAATTGCAAAGTCGTGAGATTGCCTATTTTGAAAACAATCGAACAGGTAATTTGATGGCAATGCTCAATGACGACATCAATCAATTGGAGCGTTTTCTCAACAATAGTTTCAACGAAATCATTCAACTGACCACGCTGTTTATTTTTGGGGGGGTTGTCTTGTTTGCTAGTTCTTGGCAATTGGCATTGATTGGTCTGTTGCCAATTCCGTTGATTTTTTGGGGAAGCTTTTATTATCAGCGAAAAATTGCGCCACATTACCAACACATTCGTCAGGCGGTAGGTGATTTGGGCAGTCGTTTGGAAAATAATATTTCTGGTATTTTGGTGGTGAAAAGTTTTACTGCTGAAAACTATGAAACGGAGCGTGTGCGTGTTGCTTCTGATAATTATCAACAAGCCAACTTCAAAGCCATTCGTTTGAGTTCCCTGTATGTGCCTTTAATTCGCATCTTTATTGCCGTTGGTTTTGCCAGTACGATGTTGATTGGTAGTTATTGGATTATTTACAATCCGGGGAAATTTACCATTGGGCAGTTGACATTTTTTGCGATGATGATTCAGCGATTGTTGTGGCCTGTTACGCGTTTGGGGCGTGTATTTGATGAGTATGAACGTGCTAGAGCCAGCGCACGCCGCGTTTTTGGTTTGATGGATACACCGAATCAAATTAGTAATGTTGAACAGCCTCAATCGCTGCAAAATTTAAAAGGGCACTTGCATTTTGATAAAGTATTTTTTGCTTATCAAGATGAACATATGATTTTGAAAGGCATTGATTTTGAAGCAAAAGCAGGCGAAATCATTGGTATTGCAGGGGTGACAGGCGCAGGTAAAACAACTTTGGTTAAATTGCTGTTGCGTTTGTATGATGTTACTGAAGGAAGCATTAAAATAGATGGCATAGACATTCGACAGGTGAATTTGAAAACTTTGCGCCGTAAAATTGCTTTGGTTAGTCAGGATGTGTATTTATTTCACGGCACCATTTACGAAAATATTGCTTATGGCATGGACGAAGCAACTTTGGAACAGGTAATGGCAGCAGCCCAACAAGCGCAACTCCACGATTTTGTGGCTAGTCTACCGAAGGGATACGATTCGATTGTTGGGGAGCGCGGCATCAAATTGTCGGGTGGGCAGCGGCAGCGATTGAGCATTGCGCGTGCCATCCTTAAAAATGCGCCCATCCTTATTTTGGACGAAGCGACTAGTTCGGTAGATACGGAAACGGAGCGCGCCATACAGCAAAATCTCTACCAACTCACTGAAGGACGCACAGCCTTGATTATCGCTCATCGTTTATCTACGATTCGTCATGCAAATAAAATTTTGGTGTTAAAAGCAGGACAAATTATTGAGGAAGGAACGCATGATTCGCTATTGAAACAGGATGGTATTTATGCGGATTTGTGGAAAGTGCAGATTGGGGAAGTGGCGGCGAATTAATTACGAATTAATTTAATAAGGAATTGGGAACTATGAATTGGTAGAAATATGGTTAATTGCATCTACACAATCTTAATAACTCTTTGATAATCAACAACTTAGACTAAATAAAATCCTAAGTGATTATACTTGAAAAATCTAACATAAGATGGACTAATCTGAAGTTTTTATCATCAGTGCCTTTGTGAGTTGATAAGTAAGCATATTCAAATTCTACTATAATATCATCTTTTTTTGTCAAAAATTGTATGGTATTAAATTCATCAAAACGCTCTTTAAGCAAGTTGTTAATATCTTCGATGCCTTTGTCTATATCATGTTTTTCGACAACAAAACCTATCATGCCATTAATGCCTAGTGGTGTAGGATATTTGTCTTTTTGCACAAAACGCATAATGCCATTTTTGATGTATTCTACAGCTAAAGAGATTTTTTTATACGGACGTTTTTGTTTTATTCGTTTATCTTTATTATTACCATCTAAACGTTTACATTCAATAATAAAATATTGGGATGGATTAAAATTAGTAGTCGGGCAAACCTCTATTTTAATATCAGTACGGCCTGTAGTTTTGGTTATATCATTTTTCGATTGTTCATTTACCTCTACATTAAAAGTAAAAGCTTCCAACTCATTTTCTTCTATAAACTTAGGATTAGTTAGATATTCATATAACTTTAAAGTTATAGCATTCTCATCATTTTCTAATTTATCAGACTTAATCAGCATTTTCTTATAAGCCTGTACAATTGCTTTCAAAACTACCAAAAATTGCTCCTCATAGGTCTTATGAACATGAGCGAAAAGTTTTGCGCCTTGCTTTATGTATTTATCTTTCATATTTAATTATAAGGGGTTATTTTTCTCAAACTCTACTTCTGCTCCTGCTTTCATAAGCGCATCTATAAAATTTCCTAAATCAAGATGTGCTATAGCTCGGTGCCAACATTTAAACTCATTAGGTTTGATAACATAAAAACTTTCCGTTTCAAAGCCTTTAATATCTTTTTGAATAAACAGTTTTTTTGACAATTGTTGATAACTCATCTTGGCAAAACGAAGGAGTATTTTTGTTGCCTCTACATCATTATGGAAGTGGTATTTTTGTTGGTTGACTTGTTTATTGACTACACAAAACTCAACAGCAATTACATATTTCGAGTAATAAATATGTGTTTCTATACACTTGTCCATTCTACGAAATAGGACATCATAATGATGTGCAATAATGGATGCATAGTTTTTAAGATAGTTTTTATCTGTTTCGTTCCATTGTAAAGGACGATTTTGGAGATACTGTTTTTTCTGTTTTAGGGATGGAATACTAACTTCCAGGGCATAATTAATCAAATCTCTTTCTTGTTCGCTCAATTCAAAGGCTTGATAAACTTCTTCCTCTAATTGCACTAGTAGTTGCGTTTCTTTCTGTTCCAGTAGTGCTAATTCTTTTTTTAATGTTGTATCTAGGTTTACTAAATCATTTTTTTGTCTAAAATTATAAAGGTCTTTTTTGATAATTTCTATTTGAGCTACAGTTTGAGCAATCAAATCATTATTAACATAAGGAAATGAAAATTTCTCCTTTTTATCATGAACTTGTTCTCTTTCAATGCCAATTGAAGATGCAGTTGTTAGTAGATAATAGGCAAACAAATTGGAGTAAAAAATACCGCTTATTTGACGTAAAACGTCCATATTTTCCATAGTCAATGCTTTGATGGAAGTAAGTGTATCTGTAAAAACGGCATCTTTTAATGATAATGCAGAAACTATTTTAAAGTCTTTAGTTGCCCCTTTTTTTATAAGTAAAAATGGAGCTTTATACAGCAATTGATTTGTTGCTCTATGAACTGTTTTGAGTTTTTTTAGAAAATTTTCGGAATACAAAATATGACAATGTTTTACATGTTGTTTTTTTGTGTTGATACCATAAGTTATCTTTTTTAGATGTTCTATATCATAAGTTCCACTTCCATTAATGCCAACTCCTTTACCAAAAACAAATTTACTTTCATCACTAATAATATCGTAAACATTAGGCAGTTCCTTCAATCGTTTCACAAAATGATAATCCAAAATATTGCCATAGACCAATGTTTTCCACAACCAATCATGTTGCATAAACAAATACTGTGGCACTTCTTTATCATCATATTTTTCTATAATAAAAATTTTAAATAATTCAAATAATCGGTGTGGCTTTAAGGAAATATGGCGTACTAGGTTTTTATAGTTTTCACGTTTACCTTTGGGTATGGCTTGATAAAAAATGATGCTCGCAGGTGCTACAGCCTTATCATTAGATTTGTCAAATATTTGATGCCGCACAGAAGAAAGCTCAAATATCTGCTGGACTAAATTATTTTCTAAAAAATATTTTCGGAACTTATTAGCATATAAATCATACAATATTTTGCTAGTGACAATTAAAGCACATTTAGTTTGAACGCTACTAAAATCATTGGTTCTAATTAAAAAAGCTTGAGCTATCTCTTTTTTACTCACTCTTATTTCAACCTTGCTTTTTTTATTAGCTGTTTTTTCTTTTAATTTTTTTGTTTCTAATTTTTCTCTATCTTTCCAGTATTTTACATATAAAGCATTGGGATCGTTTTTAGTTAAATCGCCCCAAGGTGGATTCCCTATTATAAAATCAAATGCTTTTTCTTTAAAAACAGCATTAAAACTGGCTTTTTTATCAAAAAAATCAGCTTTAAAAAAGTTGGTATTCAGTAACTTGGGAAACTTAAAGCTTTCAATATCCGCAGGCTTTTTAATAAAATCTAGGAGGGTGATGTACAGCGAAAAAACAGCTACATCAATAGCACTTTCATCTATATCAATCCCATGTATATTGTTTTTAAGCAGTTCCCTTAACTTCTCATGGTAATTTTCTTTATTTTCTTCACAATTAAGATGTATTTTTTTATACTGTAAAATAATTTTTCGCAAGGCTTCTACCAAAAAAATCCCAGAACCACAAGCAGGGTCTAATACTTGACAATTGTAGTTTTGTAGATTTTCCTCTTGCTCAAAATATGTAGCAACTGTTTCATTTAGTATATAGTCTGTCAAAAACAAAGGTGTGTAGTATGCACTTTTCTTAGATTGATTCTTTTTTCCAATAAAAAACTCATATACATTGCTAATTAACTCAATAGGAATAATAGAAAAGTCATAAACATCAAAAAGCGACAATTGCCCTGTTGAAATATCTATTCCTTTCAATAAATTAATTAATGGTTTTAAAGACTGTACTCGTTTTTGTTCATTCTTCTCCAAAGGAAACATATCTCCATTATATCCTTCCGCTCCTCTCAAATAATCAAATAGCTCATAAGTTGTGTTTACATCTTCCAAAATAGCGCATAAATCCTCATTAGTCCATTCCCTGTTCTTCATATCACCAAAAGCAATGCGAACTTTTCTATCTATTAAGTACCGAATAAATAAAATGCGTCCAATTAACTTATTGGCAATAGGCATAAATGTTTCATCATTTTGAATTAACGTGGCTCTGACTGCTTTGATATTATCTAGTAATTTCTGATCAACTCTATTTTTGCCATCAAATAATGCATGGTGTTTTTCCCAAGCTTGCCCTGTTACTAGCTGCCAAAAACTAAAATCATTTAAATTTTTAGCATCAATTTTTTCTAGCTCAAACTTTGCTCCTTTTTTTATATAATTAAAGCCATTATAAATATGAATTTCGTTGTGTAAATTTACAAATATGATAGGTGTTTGATTAAAGTTCCATACTTGTTTATGCAAGCTATCCAGATCAGTAGGATTATCAAAAAATAATAATAGTGGTTTGCCATTAAAGTAAAAAAAGGCATCAGGTTTTATTTTTTGCTCTAATATATTTATCACTCTTTCAGGAAATTGACACTGCATTTTCCAGTCATCTTCCTTTAAAAAGAAAAGACCGTTGTTTTTGGTGAGTTCAAGTTGTTTAAATATTTTTTTCAAGGCTTCCATCATGACAAAGATAATAATTTTTAAATAAAAAAACTTCAATTTTATTGATTAAGTATCAATCACTTAACTTAACTTTGTAATCATTCTGCCATAAATGACAACAATAGCTACGAATCTACGCAATAGGTAGGTTTTTTGTGCGCTTCAACTATCTTGACTTTTAGCTGTTTCTACAAAAACCGCACACTTCTCCAGCATTATAAATATTTTCCAAAAATCGATTCAAAACAAACGATAACTTACAATAGATATGAATTTTAAAAACTACCATTTGGCTATTCAGCTTGTATTATTGCTTTCCGTGCAAAGCTTTTTTTCTCTTGTAAATGCACAAAACCCACTGGCAATTTGGCAAACAACGGTTGATTCTGTCGATGTGTTTTCTTCACCACGTGCCATAGATTTAACCGATGATGGTATCCTTGATATTGTTATTGGTGGTGGGGTAGAAGACCAAATCCGCAATCAAGCGATTACGGCTATAGATGGGGATAGTGGCGAAATTTTATGGCAGGTGAGTGCTAAAAATGAAATTTTCGGCAGTGCAGTTTTTCAGGACATTACAGGTGACCGTATTCCTGATGTGTTTATTGGAGGGCGTGTTGCGGAATTTAAAGCCATTGACGGCGCAACAGGTGATATTATTTGGGAGTTTTTCCCCTATCCTATAACGGTGAGTGCAGCAGATAGCGGTTGGTATAATTTCTATAGCCCACAACTTATTTTAGATCAAAATGATGATGGTTTTGCCGATTTGTTGCTTGCTAATGGTGGCGATCGCAGTGCAGGAACATTGGATACTGTCCGTCCTGCTGGTAATTTGGTAGTTTTGAGTAGTTTGGATGGTGAGTTATTGGCAAAGGCAGCCGTCCCCGATGGTCGAGAGACGTATCTATCGCCATTGGTACATGATTTTGTGGGAGATGGTACTTTTGAGGTTATTTTTGGTACAGGGGGCGAAACTATTGGCGGTTCGCTTTGGCGTGTGCCGCTTGCAGATGTGATGAATGGCGATATTTCGGGAGCTACACGATTGATTACCTCCGAGAATAAAGGTTTTATTCCACCACCTAGCCTTACAGATGTAAATGATGATGGTGTATTGGACATCATTATCAATGCCTATAGCGACCGAATTGCAGCCATCAATGGTAGTAATAATGAAACGCTGTGGATGGTGAATTTACCGGGTACAGAAACCAATGCTTCACCAGCGATTGGTCAATTCACAGATGATGACATTGCAGATATATTTACCATTGTGGCGGTCGGTATTGCGCCTGTTTTTACAGATTTTATACCCATTATGATCAATGGTGCATCAGGGGCATTAACCTATATTGATACGCTGCAAGAATGGTCAGTAATTTCTCCCATTGCTTTTGATTATGATGAAGATGGTAAAGATGAAGTCGTTTTTCCTGCTAATACGCCTTTCTCGGCGGGTCCTCCGATTCAAAGTCAGTTGCGAATGATAGATTTTAACGATGATTTTACAACAGAATTAACCGACTTTGAAGATGGCAGTAATTTAGGTTCAACGCCTTTAGTAATTGATTTGGATGATGATGAAATACTGGACTTAGTATATGCTCGACATTTGACTAGCAATACGCCTAAACCGAGTAGTGGCTATGTGTTGACCCGTATAGATTTGGAAACAGAGGTGACTGGCCCGATCGCTTGGGGGGGGTATTTAGGAACAAATTCCAATGGTAAATATACCGCAGGTGGCGTGGTGAATTGCGCCAATTTTGTACCACAATTTGAATCGGGAAATGTAACCTGCTTTGGTGCTGAAGATGGTTATATTGCTGTAACTGTGCCGAGTGGCACACCGCCATTTACCTATTGGTGGAATGATGTGGCTTTTCCCCCAAATATTTCCCCAAATATTGCTTTTCAAGGTTTGGCACCCGGGAAATATACACTTGGGGTAGCAGATGCGAATTTTTGCCAAATCAATAAGGTGTTTGACCTTACTGAACCTGAGCCGATTGAGTTAAGTTTTGACATTACCCCTGAAAGCGAATGGCAAGCAGAGGATGGAACGATTACGGTAACAGCGACAGGGGGAGCAGGCGATTTTACCTACTATTGGTCAAATGGCGAAACAACTGCAACCATTGACAGTCTCTACCCTCAAGCTTATACAGTCTTTGTAACTGATGCCAACGGTTGTCAGGTTACTAATGAAATGGATTTGATTGTTACCAATACTAAGGAGATTGCCGAAAGCCAAGAATTTATTAGCATTTTCCCCAACCCAACTACTGGTTTATTTCAAGTACACTTACCTATTGTTTTTTCTACTAAAAATGCACAATTAAATATCTATACTACACAAGGGCAATTATTACAGCAAAAAAATATTGATTTATCTAATCCTGTACAAAATATTGATTTAACTGATTTTTACAAAGGTTTGTATTATATAAGTGTTGAAATAGATGGTGAAAAATGGACGGAGAAGGTTGTGAGGTTTTAAATTATTTAAGTACCTAGACAAAATTAATGGTACATCAGTAAAAGACTAAACTGCTCATTTTTAATACTTTAGAACAAAATTGTGCACAATTAAATAGTGCTTGGCACTTATAAATAAAAAAAGCACTTAGAATTGATGCTAAGTGCTTTTTTTTTACTTAAAATCCTCTTGTTACTTTAGCCCTTTCAAATGTTCCATACCATCAATATCTAGGTTCAAATTGGATATTTTATCTGGGTCTATATTGCCTAATAAGCTAAGACATACCAAATCTGTTTTGTCTTTTACCAACATGAGTAGTTCCTTTATTTTGCCGTTTTCTTCTCGAATTTTAAAGCGTACATCTTCACCTTTTTTCTTAACTACCAGCAAATCCTCAAAATTTAGTTCCTTAATGGCTTGTTCAAATTCTTTGGTATACTGTGTCAGCTTTCCACCGTTTTCCCCTTCATCATCATAGGTTAATATTTCCAAATGGTTTAATTGTTTGAGTACATCTTTTTCGCCTGCGTCCAAATCTTTTGAGGCAAGGGAAGAAATCCAGGCCATTGGAAGTCTGATAGTGGTAAAACCTTCTGTTTCTTCATACTTGTGAAAAAAATCCTTGAGTGAACTTTTTTGTGCAAAAAGTTGGGTACTAAAAACCATACAAATCAGTACAATGATGTATTGTTTCATAATTTTTCTTTTTTTAAAATATGTGGTTAAATAATTGAGTATATTTAATTTGAGACGTGAGATTTGAGATTTGAGATTTTTGGGTTTGTGATTAATTGAGTTACGCATCTAAATATCTAAAAAGCCAAAAGTCTAAATATCTAATTTCCTCACTTTTTATCAATATCCTTTAAAAGCTCCATTCCATTTAAATTCACAACATCCGATAAGTCTGCAATTTGGCTTAATTCAAATAGCCCTGTTAAGCTAATTAGTACAAATTCCTCCGCGTCCTGAACCAACATGAGCAATTCGCGTATTTTACTACCTTCCTCAGCGATCATAAATTGAATATCAGATTCCTTTTCTCGAATACGCATCAACTCTTTATAGTCTTTTTTGGGTAGTTGTTTTACAAATTTTTGTTGTAGGGTTTGAGGGGCTATTTCATCGCTATCTTCTCCCGAAAAAGTCAGAATTTTTATGCCACTCAAATCTGCTATAATATCCCTTACCTTATCTTTTTTAGCCGTTTTTTCTTTACCACTTATCATTCCCAACATCCATTTTGTAATGTAAATGCTGGTAAATCCGTCTTCTGTTTCATACTGTTCAAAGAAATTATTGACCATATTTTCAGCATCCAAAGAAGAAGGCTGTGCCCATGATAGAATTGGGAATAATAAGAGTAATATGATGAATATTTTTTTCATAAGAAAAGATAATTGTCAAGCAATAAGTATGTTAAGTACTTAGGTAAAAGTAAACGACACTTGAATTTTCCATAAACTGTTTTATCTCAAGTCTTATGTCTCCTATCTTACGTCTAAGTATTTAATTAGGCGATGAGTTCAAGACTTTTTTGACCTCATTAAATTTTTCTAAATGTTGAAGTGGCTGTTTACCTTTATTCAGTTTTTGCGACATCAATAACAACACCTGTTGCGTTTTAGCATACGCCTCGTCAGGGTTTTGGTAAGTGTCTACCATGCTAGTTGTCGGTTGAGTGGTGTTGAATAATGTAGATTGATAATAATATAAGCCAAACACTACTAATAAACAAGCAGCTACACTTGTCAATGCACGTAATATATGTGTAGTTGAAGATAGGTAGCGTATTTTGGCTGGCTGTTGTTTTAATAAATCCGCCTCAAAATCGGTATCGGTTAATTGCTGTTGTTGACTGTGTTTTAGATATTGAAAAAGTGCTTGATAGGCTTGTAAATGTTCGGGAATATTGGCTTGGCTAAAAAATGTTTTTAGTTGCTGTTCTTCTGTTAGAGAGGTTTCCCCTTCCCAGTATTTATCTAGCAATTGTTCAATATATTTTATATTAGCAGCCATAGTTTTCTATCTTTAAGAGTTGGGTTTTTACTTTTTTTCTAGCCCGAAATAAATTCACTTTTACCACATCCACAGAGCAGTTCAACACTGTAGCAATTTCTTGATAAGTATAGCCTTCCACATCACGCAATTGCATAACCATTCGCTGCGATTCTGGCAGTGTTGCAATAGCCTCATGCACACTCCTCAACTGATCAGATTTTTCGGCACTTTGATAAGGGGATGCTTGTTTATGTGTAAGTGATGCGCTAATCGACTGAATATCAACCACTTTATTGTGTTTTGATTTTAGTTTGTCTAATGATAAATTGCGTGTTGCTCGCATACACCAAGCCTCTGCATTTTGAATATCTCCCTCATATTGCCAGACTTTTAGCAGTACCTCCTGCACAATATCCTTCGCCAATTCACTATTTTGGACAATGCGCTCTGCAAACCGAAATAACTTATCTTTGATCGGTAAAATCTGATATTTGAAGGTTTTTAACTGCATTTCACCCACAAGACGACTGTAACGGAAAAATGTTAACAATGGAGTGAAAAAAAATGTGGATTTTTAATTTTTGGATTGGATTTATAGTTCGTAGATCAGTGGATTAGTTGATCAGTGATTCGTTGATCAGTGAGTTGTATATCTATATCAAAAGTTTTATTTTCGAACTCTAATAACTGATTTCTAACAACTAGACAAAATTAAACAATACATGAATACATCGTAACTTGCTAAAAGTGAGCTAATTATCTCAAGTCTTACGTCTTGTATCTTATATCTAAGTACTTTTCAAAAAAAATTCTCCATGAAAATCACCAACAAAAAATATTTCAATACCTATTTGCAAGTCATTGGCAATCAAATTCCTAGCTTGATTCAGCAATATGATTTTTCAGAAGCAAGCGGAACATTCGACTATTTAACCAAATCATCTGCGGTTTATTCCTCCAATATTGAGGGCAACAGCATTGACTTAAATTCTTATATGAACTATGAACTCAACAAAGATACTTTTAAAACGGGAAAGGAAATCAAAGAGATAGAAGATTTGATAACTGCTTATGAATTTGCTCAGAAAAGTGATTTGTCAGAAGCTAATTTTTTGCATTGCCATAAAATATTTTCGGAAACTTTGCTCATTAAAAGTAAAAGAGGACAATATAGAGTGGAGCGAGTTGGTGTTTTTGGCAAAGCAGGCTTGGCTTATATGGCTGTTGAACCTCAATTTGTGGAAAAAGAAATGAAGCTGTTTTTTGCTGATTTAGAGAAGTTATTAACAAAGAACTTAACAGCAAGCGAAGTCTTTTATTTTGCCTCTTTAGTTCATTTGCGATTTGCCCACATTCACCCATTTAGAGACGGCAATGGAAGAGCTGCTAGACTACTCGAAAAATGGTTTATTGTCGCAAAATTAGGTCGCGATTTCTGGCGCATCCCATCGGAAGAATACTATAAAACCCATCAAAGCACCTACTATAAAACCATTAATTTAGGGGTAAATTTTTACGAATTGGATTACGATAAGTGTGTGGGATTTCTGGAAATGTTGCCGAAGTGTTTGAATGAGACTTGAGATAGGAGACATAAGAAGTGATATAACTTGACAATGGTACATTAAGCTTTTTTCGATTCAAAAATACGAGTTTGGGT
>JAHDHV010000107.1 GCA_020631155.1 Bacteroidota bacterium
ACTAATCACTAATCACTAATCACTAATCACTAATCACTAATCACTAATCACTAAAAAATATGCAATTACTATACACTACCATTTTTATTTTGATAACAATAGGTTTTTTATTGACTTCTGCCTGTGGTAATCAAAACAATAAGTCAGTACAAACGGCTCATAATCAGGAGGTTACAAAGAAAATGAAAAAAGAAACACCACCTGAACAATTACAAAAAGCAAAAGAAATTTTACAAACAGTAAGTGAAGCGGCAATAACAAGCATAGATGCAAAAGCCAAATACCGAGTATTTTGCATTGCCTGTCATGGGCCAAAAGGCGATTTGAATTTCAATAATGCTACAGATTTAACACAATCAACCATTGGTTTGGAAGAAAGTATTGCTCAAATCTATCATGGCAAAGGAATGATGACCCCATTTAAAGGAATTATGAAGGATAAGGAAATTGTAGCTGTTGCCAAGTATATTGAAAAATTGAGGAAGTAATAATCAGCCTTCAAGGTTTACCCATGATAGGGGTAAAAGGCAAAAGTAGCATCACCCCTATTTCCAGAAATGATGAATAAACAGATAAAACGTTCTGGGTCTTTGTAAATTTGCTTGAATTCCTTTACTTTGTCTGGATGCAGCATATTTTTTTTAATAAACTCCTCAATGAGTGAAGCATTAATAGACCAATCTGTTTGCATGGCTTCGGCAACAATAATGGGGCGGCCAAGCTCTAAACGCAACTCTTTATGAACGATAAATATTGGATATTTTGAAATCTCCTCAGCAATTACCCTAGTAGCTACTTTTTTTAAATAATTTTCGTACAGTCGAATGTCACGCTGTACACTTTCTAATATTTGTTCAGGAACGGAGTATATAGACATAACTCAATGGCTTTTTTTGATTTTTGATGAAAAAAAGATAGGTAGCTCTTTATTGGGTAGTATTTCTGTTAAAAATAGCTCGTAAGATAAGGTTTTAATACAAAAAAGACAATTTCATGACACTTTTTTTGTATTTTTTTGATGATATACCTATCAAATTGTCACAATTTTTATGCCTAAAAGCTATCAATAAATTGGATGATTATTTTTGAAAATGCTAAAAAAGAATAGCTGCTTGAACACCCAATCAGTTATTAGTAATGCGGAAATAATAAGTTGAACCATAAAGCTAAAGTGATTTTGTTGTGTACAAGGCGAAAAACATAGACATAGCGGAGCTACGGCGAGGCTTTTCAACGAAGTACAGGACAAAATAACAAAGGCGACTGATTCAAATTGTTATTGTAGAATTACTTATACAAATTGCTGTGCTACAACAAGTTCTCTACTGCCATGTGTATAACTATAAAAGCCTTCTCCTGATTTTCGCCCCAATTTACCCGCAGTCACCATATTAACCAATAGTGGGCAAGCAGCATATTTTGGGTTGCCAAAGCCTTTATACAGCACTTCCATAATGGACAAACACACATCTAAACCGATAAAATCAGCTAATTGGAGCGGACCCATCGGATGTGCCATCCCTAATTTCATGACAGTATCAATTTCTGTAACGCCTGCTACGCCTTCATAAAGTGTACAAATTGCTTCATTTATCATCGGCATCAACACCCGATTAGAAACAAAACCCGGATAATCATTCACCTCAACAGGCACTTTGCCCAACTGCTTGCTCAAATCCAGAATTTGTTCTGTCACCTGATCACTAGTTGCATAACCGCGCACAACTTCCACCAATTTCATCACAGGAACAGGATTAAAAAAATGCATTCCGATCACTTGTTTTGGTCGTTGTGTTGCTGCTGCTATTTTGGTAATGGAAATAGAAGAAGTATTGCTGGCTAAAACGGCTTCAGGTTTAGCTAACTCGTCTAACTGTTTGAAAATCTTTAATTTAAGGTTAATATTTTCGGTTGCAGCCTCAATAATTAAGTCTGCCTTACCAATGTCAGAATCTGTTAAAGAAGTAAAGGTCGTAATATTGGCTAAAGTTGCTGTTTTATCCGCTTCGGTGATGCGCTCTTTTCGCAACATGCGGTCGAGGTTTTTGGTGATGGTTGCCACTGCCTTATCTAAAGCGGCTTGACTTAAATCTACCAATTGTACAGCGAAACCATTCATTGCAAATACATGAGCAATGCCATTGCCCATCGTGCCTGCACCTATAACAGTTATATTTTTGTTTTTCATTATTTTTTGTTAAATGATTCTAGGTATGTTTCAAATCCTGTATTTTTCCACCAAACAGCTTATGGATTCGTGATTAGTAGATTAATGATTCGTATTTCAGCACTTTTTTGATCGTTGATTTATTTTTGAATAGTTTGTGTAACGACCGCTTTAGCTGTCATAATGCCTTGAATAATAAAAAAATAGGCCTATTAGAAAAAGTCAAAAAGTAATTTGTGATTACTAATTTCTAACAGCTAAAAATCCAAAAGTCTAAATAGCTAAATATCAATTTTAGCAGCAAAGTGTTAGGATGATAATGAAACATACCTGATTCTAAGTGCCAAACATTATTTAATTGAGCACAGTTTTATATTAAAGTGTTGCTATTCAACGCTTTAGTTTTGTTGTTTGCAATAAAAGGACTAGATTTTTCTATGAAATGAGTAATTCAAAATTCAAGAAATTAGCAATTTGCAATACAAAATTAAACACTTCTATTTACATCCCAACCTTCTAGAGCATTGGCTATACTTTTGAGAAAAGTACTACCGAGTGCACCGTCAACAATTCGATGATCGTAGGAAAGGGAAAGAATCATCATGTGGCGAATGGCAATTACATCGCCAAATTCGGTTTCCAGAACGGCAGGTTTTTTGCGAATCGCGCCTGTAGCTAAAATCGCGACCTGCGGCTGGTTGATGATGGGTGTTCCCATTAAGCTGCCAAAAGTACCAACATTGGTTAAGGTAAACGTACCGCCTTGAATTTCAGTAGGTTTGAGCTTGTTTGTACGCGCTCGAACTGCCAAATCATTGACCGATTTTGCCAATCCAAGCAAATTTTTATGGTCGGCATTTTTAATAACAGGTACAATCAAATGCCCTGATGGAGTAGCCGTAGCCATACCAATATTGATGTCTTTTCGCAAAATGATATTGTAGCCATCAACTGAGGCATTGACCATTGGAAACTCCTTGAGGGCTTTCGCAACAATTTCTACAAATATAGGTGTGAATGTAATTTTTTCCCCTTCGCGCTTTTGGAAATCCCCTTTGATTCTATTTCGCCAATTCACCAAATTCGTAACATCTGCTTCCACAAAAGAAGTAACATGGGGAGAGGTGTGTTTGGACATCACCATATGGTTGGAAATGAGGCGGCGCATCCTATCCATTTCCACAATTTCAACATTGCTGCCATACTCTACTTTTGGCGGTGGAGGCACATTTACAGTAGGTGGAGTAGATTGCTGTACAACTTGAGGCTGAGGTGTCGGTTTTGTCTCTATTTTTGGTGGTTCTACAACTGCCACACCAGCACTTGAACGCCCTGTTTTGATGTAAGCCAACATATCCTTTTTAGTCACACGTCCATTTTTTCCTGTACCTGCAATTGTTTCCAACTCTACCATTTTAATGCCTTCCTTGCGTGCCATGTTCAACACCAAAGGCGAGTAGAATCGGCCACTGCCTGCCCCATTTTGTTGGGTAGCGGTTGCAGTTTGTACAGCAACATTAGCCTGACTAACTCCTTGATTAGAAGCTGTTTGTATACTTCCATTATTTTCAGCCAATGAAGGTGTAGACATATCCGCATCGCTTGCACTTTCTGTTTCAATAAGTGCAATGGCTTTGTCTACGGCTACAGTGTCCCCTTCTTGGTAGAGTTTTTTTACCAATACCCCTGCTACGGGTGAGGGAACTTCGGAGTCTACCTTGTCGGTTGCAATCTCCAAAACAGATTCTTCCTCTTCAATAGTATCCCCTTCATTTTTGAGCCATTTTAAAATGGTTGCCTCCATTATGCTTTCGCCCATCTTGGGCATAATCAATTCTACTTGCGCCATGTTGTTGTCTTATGTGGATGTTATTTTTCAAAGGGTAAAATTACAGGATTTTCACTTTGTAGACAAGTTTTGATGTTTAAAATGGTTATCAGTTGTGGGTTTTTGGTTGTGAGTTTGTTTGTAAATAAGGATATGTTTCAATTTTATCCTCTGATTACATGCAGGTATGTTTCATTTCTTTCCTAACACTTTGTTTCTAAAATTGCTATTTAGATATTTAGCCTTTTGGCTCTTTAGCTGTTAGAAATTAGCAATTAGAGATCAGAAATTGATTTTTGCAGATGTTTTTTATGTGTAAATTACTGCTTATTAGTTGTTTGTAAGAACCATGGCAGCTAAAGCCGTCGTTACAGAATTCATTTAAAAAGAAATCAAAAGTCCAAAAACAAATCACTGATTTACTAATCACGAATCCACGAACTGTTAAAATAAGCACAAACTGTTAGGTGGAAAAACTCGGTATTTGAACCATACCTATATGCATATGCCAGGCACATAAAAATAGTCAGTATAAATAAATTTACAAATAACTGTAAAGGTGCAAAATCTTCCATCTCCACAAGTTGTTAAATAGCCACAAACTGTAACGTTAAAAACTAGAGGATTTGAAATATATCGTTTTTAATTTTTTTAAAAAAAACTTTAAAACCTTGTACAGACGTAAAATTTTACGTCTCTACGAAAAACCTTCCAAACTCCAATATCTAACATCTATCAAAAATTAGGCTGTAAGCGAGCATCTTTATTATAGTAAGCATCAATATAGTCCACAGTCTTTTGCAAATCATCTGTAATTGGCATTAGATCAAGATCAGCTGGATTGATATTACTTTCACTATCAAGCACTACTTGTTTGAGCCACTCCTTCATGCCATTCCAAAATTCGCTACCAATTAATACAATTGGTACTCGTTCAATTTTTTTGGTTTGTATAAGTGTAAGACACTCAAAGAGTTCGTCTAAAGTGCCGAAGCCACCGGGTAAAAATACAAATGCTTGACCATATTTTACAAACATTACTTTTCGTACAAAGAAGTAGCGATGATTGAGGAGTTTATCTTGATCAATGTATGGATTATGGGATTGTTCATGAGGTAAATCAATATTCAAACCGACCGACTTTCCACCTGCTGCTTGCGCGCCTTTATTGGCTGCCTCCATAATGCCAGGCCCACCGCCTGTAATCACACCATAACCTTTTTCTACTAACAATTTTGCTAGTTCCACTCCCATTTTATAATATTTATGATCGGGTTTGGTGCGCGCCGAACCATAAACCGATACGCAAGGACCTATTTTATTCATCGTATCAAAACCTTCTACAAATTCAGACATTATCCTAAAAATTCGCCAAGAGGACTCACCTTTTATCGTTGCCCATTCTTTCGTTTTTACTATCGGAACCATATCTTCTCTTTTCATATGCAATCTTTTTTAAGAAAAATTATTAAATAAATATATTGAGATATAAGACGTGAGATATAAGACGTGAGATTTTTTGTTTGAGTTCTTAGTTTTGGTTTCTTGGTAAAATATACTATATATACGTTGTTGAGTTTTTACTTTTAGTTGTTCGCTACTCTACTATTTGCTTTTCAGAAATTATCCATAAACCAACAAAAGTTATTAAACCGTTGAGTATCAGCAGTTCAAAGCCAAATTTATAGCCAAAAAACAAGGTTTCGGAATAGGCATTGAGTATATAAGTAACAATCGGGGCAGCAATACAAACGATAGGAGCGAATCGGTCAACTAAGCGGCGGTTCGTATAAAATCCAAAAATATACAACCCTAATAGTGGTCCATACGTATAACCTGCTACCTTAAAGAGTGCTGCGATTACCGCCTGATCATTGATGTACCAAAAGCCCATGATAACAAAAAACAGCAATATTGAAAAAGCAATATGTACAATAAAGCGAGTTGTTTTTTGCTTTGCTTGATTGCTTGTTGTTGCTTCTTGTTTTTCAAAATTGAGAAAATCTACACAAAAGGAAGTTGTGAGTGATGTCAACGCGGAATCGGCACTAGAATAGGCAGCAGCAATCAAACCGAGAATAAACACACCACTGATTAAGGGCGATAAATGTTCGATGGCAATGGTTGGATATAGCAAATCGGTAGCGGGCTTGACAACGCCATTGACCATGCGCGTTGGTGTTTCGATGCCCATTTCGCCTGCATAGATATACAATAAAGCACCTAAAGACAAAAACAGTATGTTGGCAAAAAAGAACACAATGCTGAACCAAAACATATTTTTTTGAGCATCGCCAATGGTGCGGCAACTCAAGTTTTTTTGCATCATATCTTGGTCTAAACCCGTCATCACAATAGCGATGGATGCCCCTGCTAGAAACTGCTTAAAAAAGTTTTTGCCATCGCTCCATCCCCCTTCAAAAAAGAAAACTTGGCTATACTCGCTACTTTTTACCTTATCCACTAGCTCAAACAAGGATAGATTAAGGGCATTGCCAATAGCAAAAACTGTTAATACCACCGCAATGAGCATACAAGTTGTCTGCAAACTGTCTGTCCATACAATAGTACGGATGCCCCCCCTGACAGTATACACCCAAATCAAAATAATAGCTAATAAAACGGTCATCCAGAATGGGATGTCGAAGCTTTGCATGACAAACTGCTGCAAAACGATGGCTACCAAATATAGCCGAAAGGACGCACCAATGGTACGAGATAAAATGAAAAAGGCGGATCCTGTTTTGTAGGAGGCAACGCCAAAGCGTTTTTCAAGATAAGTATAGATAGAGGTCAGATTCAAGCGGTAGTACATGGGCATTAAAACGGTGGCAATAAATAAGTAACCAAGTAAATTACCCATTACCATTTGCAAGTAAGAAAACTGACTTGCCTCTACCCAGCCCGGCACAGATATGAAGGTAACGCCTGATAAGGACGCACCTATCATGCCAAAAGCCACTAAATACCAAGGCGATTTTTTATTTCCAATGAAAAAAGCTTCGTTGCTGCTGTCTTTGCCCGTTATCCATGATACGACAAACAGCAAAGCAAAGTAGCCCACAATTAAAATCAGAATCAGCGTTGGGGACATGAATGAATTGGTTTAGAGTTAATTAAATTTAGTTGCAAAACAAAAAAGCGTATGAAAATAGGCCATTTTGCTCAAAATTCAATAGGTTGTTTAACTTTTTATGAAAAAAAAATGACGGGAATCCTTTTTTTATGGAAAGAAAAATATTTTTTCCCTCCATTTAGTTTAATGTTTTTTTATTTTTTAAAGTAAAAAAAATGCATTATATTTTGTTAATGAGTTATTTAGGTATGTAAGGTCTTTTCTTAAAGCTCAAACTTGTTTTTTTTTCTTCAAAAAATGTAATTTACAAACTGTCACATCTACCCTATCTTTGTGCTTATAGAGAGAGACTTGGGAACTAGGTTTCTCCTCAAACACTAAGTAATGCAGAAATAATACCCATCATAAACCCCAACTTTACTCTGCCTTTAACATTGTCTATACTTCCAATGAATGAGAGGAGGGATTTTTATTATAAGCTCAAGTGTTGTTAGTTTTACCCAACTATTAAAAGCTATTTTTTTTTTTTAAAAGGGTACACAAATTAAAACAGTAGTTTCTTTGAATGTTGAGTTGGTTTGTTTAGGGGGGAAATGTGTTTAAATACTACTGAAACCCTCGCCGAAAATAGGGTCTGAAACTCCATGATTGCCTTCGGCGACTTACTTTTTGCAGTCGCGAAAAAAGTAAGCAAAAACGCTTGTCAAAAATATCGTTCCCACGCTTCAGGCCTGCGCTTTGCTACCGATTTTTGACCTGCTCGCGCTTCTTTTTCGTAAAGCAGATTCATGAATCTGCTTTACGAAAAAAAAAGATGACTTTTGTGTACCCTTTTGAATTTTTTTTCAAAATATTGATATACCAAAAACAGTTTAGAAGCGTAATTTTTTATAGCCAAAGCTTATAAGGTTTGGTTCGGTGCGAGGTGGAACCTCGCACCTGTAATCTAGCAGGTGTGAGGCTTTGCCTCGCTCCGAACCAAATTTGTAGCCTCTGGCTACACTGATAAAAACAAATAAAAAATTTAACAACTTTTGCTTTTATCCTGTTTTTGGTATAATCAGTAATTTAAATTCAATTTATGAATTGCTTTCAAAGTATTTTAGGCTAATGATATAGTCAAGTAGTGATTGTGACAATAGCTAAATAAAAAACTATTAAATAATACATTTTTTTGTCATAAAATGCTGTGAATCAATGCTTTATTTAGAAGGCTTTTTTATGGAAATTACGACAAACGCAAAAAAATGTTATTGTACTAACAATGTACTTGCTGTAACTTTGTCTTTGTAACTAATAATTAAGTAAAAAACAATCCATTTAAAATCAATAACCTAAGTTTTTCACCCATTCATAACACTATATACACACTATCCCACTGACGAACATTTATTCATGTTCACGTTGCCTCTTTTACCCACTGCCTAACAGTATAAATCATTCCACTGATTTCTTATTTATTTTACTTTATAAATATTAATGTTGTTAATAATTTTTATTAATTTTTACCAATAACTGATTTTTATTTTGTTATAAAACAAAAAGTAATCACATTATTTGCAGTCATGTTTTATTTGTGGCATGATTTGTGTTGCTAATATGATACAGAATTACATTCAAAAACCTTCTTTCTTATGAATAACTTTATACTACAAACCATTAGGGTTTGCTGTCTACTAGTGCTCTTGCAGGGAATTAGTTTTCCTAATTTTGCTCAGACAGATAATTGTGAACCTACCCCTCCACCAGAAATTGTATTACATATTTGCGAAGGCGATACGGTTGATCTGACAAGTATCAATGCTTATACTTGGTATAGTGATTCTAGTAACAGCTATCGCCCTGCCAACCCTGATGCTTTGGTTTTAGATGCTTCCTGTTATGAAATCAAGACCTATCAGTTTAACGCTCCATTTGGGGTTGCGCTTGGCGATGGCTGTGGCAGTGATATTGTTAGACTTCGGCAGTTTGTACGGGTAAATGTTTATCCAGCTCTAAAGGTAGAGCTTGCCGAAAGTAATTGCGGCGCGCGGATTACACATAAATGTCCTGATTTTGTGGTTACTTGGGAAGATGATTTGGGTAATAGTGGTAGTGGTTCTGCTTATCAGCCTAGCGCATTAGGCAATAGTGGCACAGTTACTTTTACAGTAAACAATCACTTTTCTGATACTATGCCAGCCGATTTAGCGTGTCAATCAACAAGCATTACTACTAGTTTCGATTGTCAAGGTAGTTGTGCAAGTGATGGCGGTGAGGTATTTGTAGATAAAGCAGTGGTATGTTCTGAGAATGAAACAGTTGTGAATGTTAATCATTATACAGGTGCTTTGGCAGGGTATGGTTATGATTATTTTGTTGTAGATGACTTTGATAACATTGTGGTTAATTTTACAACAGATGAAGCACTAGATTTTGCTACATTGCCAGAGGGTATTTATTGTTTATACGGTATTTCTTATGATCCAGCTAACGATTATGACCGTTCTGCAACTACTTTAACAGATTTGCAAAATGGCGGCGGCTGTTTTAGCATAAGTGAGTGCACAACAATTTACAATTGGTGTATTATCAATCCAGATTCAGAAAATGTGCTATGCCCTTTTTTGAGTAATGTAAAAAAAGATACCCTGCATATTTGTAGTGGTGATACGATTGATATACGCTTATTTGGCAGTAAAGAAGATTGGGTGATGAATACCCTGAATGATACCGTTCCTGACCCCTCTAAAGTTGTGTTGACCAATACAGAATGTGCGTTTAAACAGTATAGTTTTTATCAGCGAAATATGGTTGATTTGGGTGACTTATGCAATACGCAGCCGCTAGAAGTACAGCAAAATGTGTATGTAATGGTTTATGCCGAACCGACAGCCAGTGTACAGTCAACAGCTTGTGGTGTGAGTATTGGACAAGATTGTAATTATTTTGAGGCTTCTTACACCGTAACTTTAGCGGACGGCACAACTAGCGAAGGCGTTGGTTTTGCTTATGGTGCTGAAATGGGGCAAAGTGGTAGTGTTACTTTTACGGTGTCCAATGAACGAGCTTCTTGTGTGACAACTACCCTTACGGCTGATTTTAGTTGTCCAACAGATACTAGCCTTTGTTTGGCTGATGGTGGGGTTGTTAGCTCTGATCTTAGTACCATTTGCGAAAACAATACCATTGCTGTTAGTTATACTAGTGCTACGCCAAGCGAAGGTTATGGGTATCACTATGTTGTTGTAAGAAGTGAAACAGACAATATATTAGGCACTTTTTCTGCTGATACGACCGATTTTATTGACTTAACCAGTGTTGTGGATAAACCCCGACAAGGGCAGGAGTACTGCACTTATGGAATCGCTTATAAATTATCTGACCCTTATGATGGTGCAGCAACTACATTTACTGATTTACAAAACGGTGAAGGTTGTTTCTCCATTAGTGGTTGTGTAGCCAATGAGTTTTGTTTTCCCGAGCTTATTGATTATCCCTGTGAAGACTATTTTAATGATGTTTGCGCTGTTTACGAAGAATCATTGTGCCATAATGATACCATTGACTTAGGCACTTCTTATGATGCTTGGTTTTATAGAGGTACAAATGAGTTGATTCCTGATCATAGAAATTTTATATTAAAAAATGAATCTAACTGTGATGTTAAAACAATAACTATTTATGGGAGAGATACCACTTTTGTTCCCCCACTTGTCAGACCACTAGAACCGCCAAGATGTCCACCATACTACTATGATTATGATTATGGTTGTAGTAGTGAACGAATTATACATATTCCCCCTAATTATGTACCTACTATTGATGATAGTGATTGCATCATTCAATTATTAGATGATTGTGAAAATGAATTGATTGATTGGACTTGGGAGGACAGTTTTGGTAATATAGGTGTTGGGAAACAGTATTATATTGCACCTACTACTAGCGGAACGATTACATTTAATGTAGATTATAATATTTTTAAAGGATACAGTAGTTTTTATATAAACGATGATTATTGTCCTGAAAACCAGCAATTTACTTTTGATTTTAATTGCGATACGCTCACTTCAGCTTGCCCATATTTACATACTCCAAAAGCCTCTAGCAATATTGTTTGTGGTGGAGAAAGCATTTCTTTAGAGGTGTCTGTAGCCAATGATAATGGCGGAGTGGTCAGTTGGTATCGTTTGCCAAATCATACCAAAGTAGCTGACCCAGAAAATGTTTTTTTAGAATATCGTGGAGAAAATTGTAGAGCAGAGCAGCGACAGTTTTACGCTGTTTATGAATCTAGTGATAGTGTGAGTTGTGAAAAAATACAAAGCACTACGATAAATGTAGATGTTTATCGAACATTAGAAGCCGAAGTTTATGAATGGGATTGTGGGGTAAAATTGGAAGTGAACTGTTCAGGTAACCAAACACCTCATGAGATAGTGTGGGTAGATAATTTAGGAAATACGGGTACTGGCGATCATTATTATGCTAATTTAGATCAAACAGGAAGTAGTGGAACAGTTACGTTTACCTTAAATAACAAAGACAATACACCTGCCTGTCAGAGTGTGAGCTATACAGCATCTTTTGATTGTCCGCCTATAGTTGAAGCAGGTTGTTTTGCTGATGCAAGTGTAATCATAGGGGCAGAAAGTACATGCGGCACTATCGGACAGCGTTTTTCAACAGGTGTTTTAACTAATAGAAATTACACTTATATTTATTATGTATTTGATAGTGAAGGAAACTTAGTTTTACAAGACGAAGCAGGCACTTATTTTGATAATAATAATAACTATCTATCTTTCTATGGTCTACCAACAGGAGACTATTGTATTTATGGTGTTTCTTATCATAAAGATGTTCCTGTATACTCACCTGCTACCTTAACGGACTTACAAAATGCACTGGCCAATGAAACTTGTGTAGATATAACAGACGAATGTTTCCCTTTTCACATTTATAATGAAGTATCTGTTAGACAAGTAGGGCGATCTTACTGTGACTCAGAAGGTAATTTATCCGTTTATTATACCATTACAGAAGCGTCCCCTACAGATACTATTTTTGAGCTTTCTGGAAGTGGCTTATTGGTGCCACCAATAGTTTATGCCAATGATACTTTTTTGGTAAGTACTTCAAGTGGAAATAATTATTTTGAAATCATTTCTCCTAATAGTGGCTGCTCTCACTCCGGTTACATTTCTCCTAATTTCTGCACCCCCGTTTTAGATGACTGTAACGAAATTGAGGGCTTAGAATGTCCCGCTACCGCCTCTTGCGATGCAGATGCAGGTACGCTTAGTGCTCCTAATACTGCTTTTTGCTTGGGTGAAGTTATCAATACCATTACACTTTCTAGCACTAGTACAGATTCTATCTATGGATATTTCATGACCGATCAACTAGGAAATATAGTACCTTTTCCACTTGACCCTGCTGCATTTTTACCTCCTCCGATTACTGGCGGCACAACACAAACCATAACATTAGACGCTATATCAGCAGGTTCTTACTGTATTTATGGCATGGCGCGCCCAGTAGATTTTCCATTTGATTTTAATACCTTAAACGAATTAACTAGCAGTGGCGAATGTTTTGACTTGAGCCCCTGTTTGGAAATTACTTTGAGTAATCCACCAAGTTACGACATCACGACCCCCCCTGTTTGTAATAATGATGGCACTTTTACCGTAGGGGTAACGGTTTGGGGACCTAGTGATACCTATTTATTGCCTTACTTAAATAATACGCTTGTTACAGCGAATGAAGAAAGCTTTTTGACTTTGCCCGTTATACCTGCTACTAATCTTACTGAATTTTACAGTGTTTTTGCTACAGATATAAACATAACAAACTGTGAAAATGACTATTTGATTCCTGTAGAAATAGACAACTGCCCTACGGATACAACGGGAGGCTGTAATATCAATGCAGCCCAAGTCATTAATACTGGCAATGATTACCTCTGTTTTATTGGTGCACCGGAAATTAGTGTATTTTCTACAGTAGAACTACCTACAGGTTATGCCTATGCTTATTTTGTGGAGCAAAATGATACGATTCTCGAATTTTATGAAACAACGAATCCTAGTGACACAACACATTTTACACTAGATCAATTCTCCCCCCCTTTAAATATTGGAGCATTTTGTGTCTATGGTATTGCCTATAAAGTAGACGACCCATTTGAGAATACCACTTTCACAATAGAACAATTACAAAATGCTGGAGGCTGCTTCTCCATGACTACTTGCTATGAAATGACGGCTATCAACTCACCAGAATACCAAGTATCTACCGAACCTATTTGTAATGGGGATGGCAGTTTTACTGTTGGAATTACCGTATCAGGTGGAACAGGCGAATACATTTTCCCAACTTTAGAAGACCTAAATTTAGGTATAACTGCTAATGAAGGAGAAACTTTAATTACTTTGCCAGTCACAGGTAATGCTTATGATTTATATGTAATAGATGAAATTTCTGGCTGTGGTAATGACTATGGTTTACCTGTTAACATTGAAAATTGCCCATTAGACAGTACCCTTATCAATAATGGCAACTGCCCAGTAGTAGATACCATTCGCCACGAACCGATTTTTGCTTGTAGTGGTGAACCATTGTATTATGATCCTTATATTTTAGAAGAAGGACAAGTTTGGACAGAGCAAACCACAGGCGAAACCGTCACTTCTTTTGAAACTTATGTTTTTGAACTAGAGGGCTGTGAAGCGAAAGAATTGGTATTTACTGCCCCTTACAGCAGCGATTGTTCCACGATTTACGAAATTCCGATTAACTTACATCCAGGCCAAACATTTACCATTCTTAATGAAGGAAGTTGTAATGTTAGTATTCAAACTGATTGCGATTGGGAAGTAGTATGGTCTGACAGTTTTGGAAATAATGGAGAAGGAAATACCTACCCTGCACCAGTTGGTGGTAGTGGACAAATATATTTTTACTTGTCTGCCAACAGTGAAGCACTTGGCCCTTGTGACTTAGGAATGGGCGGAGAAGCGGAATTTAATTGTCTGTCTGATTCAATTGCTTGTCCAACAACAGATACCATTCGCCACGAACCGATTTTTGCTTGTAGTGGTGAACCATTGTATTATGATCCTTATATTTTAGAAGAAGGACAAGTTTGGACAGAGCAAACCACAGGCGAAACCGTCACTTCTTTTGAAACTTATGTTTTTGAACTAGAGGGCTGTGAAGCGAAAGAATTGGTATTTACTGCCCCTTACAGCAGCGATTGTTCCACGATTTACGAAATTCCGATTAACTTACATCCAGGCCAAACATTTACCATTCTTAATGAAGGAAGTTGTAATGTTAGTATTCAAACTGATTGCGATTGGGAAGTAGTATGGTCTGACAGTTTTGGAAATAATGGAGAAGGAAATACCTACCCTGCACCAGTTGGTGGTAGTGGACAAATATATTTTTACTTGTCTGCCAACAGTGAAGCACTTGGCCCTTGTGACTTAGGAATGGGCGGAGAAGCGGAATTTAATTGTCTGTCTGATTCAATTGCTTGTCCAACAACAGATACCATTCGCCACGAACCGATTTTTGCTTGTAGTGGTGAACCATTGTATTATGATCCTTATATTTTAGAAGAAGGACAAGTTTGGACAGAGCAAACCACAGGCGAAACCGTCACTTCTTTTGAAACTTATGTTTTTGAACTAGAGGGCTGTGAAGCGAAAGAATTGGTATTTACTGCCCCTTACAGCAGCGATTGTTCCACGATTTACGAAATTCCGATTAACTTACATCCAGGCCAAACATTTACCATTCTTAATGAAGGAAGTTGTAATGTT